>JBEGRT010000250.1:0-4297 GCA_041180305.1 Pseudomonadota bacterium | reverse complement strand
AGGTAGTGAAGGACGTTCATCGGGTGTCTCCTCGGAGGTGGACGTTTCGTTGGAATGAAGGGGCGCGTCAGGCCGCCACCGGCTGCTCGTGCAGCGTGGTGAAGCGGTCGGCGTGGATGTGTTCACGCGCCACGCCTTGCTGCATCAGCAGGGGCAGGGCCGCGTCGATCATGGGGGGCGGGCCGCACAGGTAGGCGTGGCAGCCGGGCGCCACCAGACCTTGCGAAGCATCGGTCAGGGCCTGGGTGACCAGGCCCCGTGCACCGCGCCAGTCGCTGTCGGCCGGTTCTTCCGACAGCACGGGCACGAAGCGCAGGCCCGCCACGCTCAGGCGGGTCAGGGCATCGATCTCGTCCAGGGCGTACAGGTCGCGCTGGGTGCGCGCGCCGAACAGCAAGGTCACCGGGCGTTGCACCCCCTGGGCCAGGGCGTCTTTCAGGATGGCCAGCACGGGGGCCAGGCCACTGCCGCCCGCGATCATCAGCAAGGGGGCCTTGGCATCGGGGCGCAGCCAGAAATCACCCAGCGGGCCATCGACCGTCACGGCCTGGCCCACCAGCGAGGCACGGTTCACATGGGTGGAGAACTCGCCGCCGGGTACCTCGCGCACGAAGAACCGTGCCGTGCCTTCGGGCAGCACCGGGTCGGCAAAGGAATAGCTGCGCACCACGCCGGGCAGCGAGGCCACGCTCAGTTGCGCGTACTGGCCGGCCTTCCACAGCAGGGGCGCTTCCAGGCGCACGGTCAGGGCCGTGATGTCGTGCGTGAGCTTGTCCTGGCGCAGTACGCGGCCACTGACCTGCTGCCGTGCCTTCTGCGCGCTCAGGTCCACCTCGATGCTCACATCGCCCTTGGGCACGGCCTGGCAGGCCAGGATGTAGCCCTGGTCCAGCTCGGCTTCCGACAGGATGTAGCCGGTCTCGGTCAGCTCCTTGACCTGCCCGCTGACCAGCTTGCACTTGCAGGTGGCACAGCCACCCACGCGGCAGCTGTGCGGGAAGTCGATGCCTTCACGCAGGGCTGCTTGCAGCAGGGTTTCCTTGGGCTGCAAGGTGATGGCCTGCCCGTTGATGCGGGCCGTGGCCGGTGCGGCGTTGGACTTCTTGCCGAACAGAAAACCCAGCATGCAGACTCCTCAAGGCGTGTTGGTTCAGGGTGGAGGAATCGTAAAAATTCACGGCGTCTGGCTGAAGATCGCCAGTTGACAGGTAGGGGTCATTTTTTGACAATCGCCCGCCATGGCCACCGCATCCACCCCTTCCGACCCCGGGCTCACCCTGAGCCTGCAGGCCCCTTACGTGCGCCAGATTGCCGACCAGCTGCGCACCATGGGGGCCGATGTACCGGCCTGGCTGGTGCGCCATGGCCTGAGCGACAGCCACCTGCAGCAAGACACCATCGACATGCCCATGGCGCAGTTCCAGGCCCTGGTGCTCGATGGCATGGCGGTCACGGGCGAGCCCGCCATGGGCCTGCTGGTGGGCGAGCGTCTGCTGGTCAACACCCACGGCATGCTGGGCTTTGCGGCAGCGGCCAGCCACACCATCCGCGTGGCGGTGCAGCTGTTCGAAACCTATGTGCACCTGCGCACGTCCATGATCTCGGTGCAGTTGCAGGAAGTGGGCGAGGGCGATGCGGCCGAGGCCCACATCCGCATCCTCGAAAGCCAGCCCTTGGGCGAGGCCCGCCGCCCGGTGCTCGAAGCCGTGGTGCTGACCATCCGCAACGTGCTGGACTTCATCACCCGTGGCAACGGGGCCGTGCGCTACGTGGCCTTCCCCTTTGCCCGCCCCGATTACGCGCCCCTGGCTCAGGACCTGTTCCGCTGCGAGGTGCGTTACCGCCAGGGCTGGGCAGGCTTTGCCTTGCCGGCCTCGCAGCTGGATGCGCCCCTGGCCATGGCCGACCCGGCCGCGTTCCAGCAGGCCCTGCAGGTGTGCCAGCGCGAGCTCGACAAGCTGCAGCGCAGCGAAACCTTCAGCGACCGCGTGCGCCGTGTGTTGCTGGAAAAGCGCCAGGGCTTTCCGTCGCTGCAGGTGGTGGCGCGCCTGTTCAACATGACGCCCCGCACGCTGCACCGCCGCCTGCAGGACGAGGGCACCACGTTTCAGCAATTGCTCGAAGGCGTGCGCCACCAACTGGCCGTGGGGCACCTGACGGCGGGCCAGCTGTCGGTGCAGGAAATTGCCTGGCTGCTGGGCTACACCGAGGTGGCCAATTTCCGGCGCGCCTTCAAACGCTGGGAAGGCGTTGCCCCTTCGGCCTGGCAGCCGCCTCAGGCCACCGGCTGATCGCGCCAGCGCCGTGCCTGGCGCAGCAGGTGCGCATGGAACACCTGCGCAATGGGTGAGAGCTGCTTGCCTTGCGGGTGCACCACATGCCAGAACGATTCAATGGGGAAGCCCTTCACCTTGAGCACGGCCACGCCGTCCTGTGAAGGGTCGCGTTTCAGCGAGTGGCTGGACAGCACCGACAGGCCCAGGCCGGCCGCCACAGCTTCGCGAATGGCCTCGTTGCTGCCCAGGGCCAGTCGCACCTGCGGCACAAAACCCTGTGCCTTGAAGTGCGCATCGACCGACATGCGCGTGCCCGAACCCTGTTCGCGCAAGATGAAACGCTCTTGCGCCAGGTCGACCAGGCTCAGACCTCGCTTGCGCACCAGCGGGTGGTGCAGCGGTGCCACCACCACGATCGGGTTGGGCATGAACACCTGGTCTTCGAGGTCCAGGTCATGGGGCGGTTGCGACATGATGTAGACGTCATCGAGGTTCTCGCGCAGGCGCTGCACCACGCCGTCGCGGTTGAGCACCTCCAGCGCGATGTCGATGTCAGGGTACCGGGCACAGAAGCCACCCAGCAACCGGGGCACGAAGTATTTGGCCGTGCTCACCACGGCCACGCGCAGGCGCCCGCGTGTCAGGCCCTTCATGCCATCGACCTGCTGTTCGAAGGCTTCCCACTGCGTGACCATCTGCCGCGCGGTGCGGGCCAGGGCCTTGCCGGCCTCGGTCAGGTGCACGCGTTTGCCGATCACCTCGTAGATCGGCAGCCCCACCGACTCGGCCACCTCCTTGAGCTGCATCGAGGCCGTGGGTTGTGTGACATGCAGGGCCCGAGCGGCCCCTGTCACGCTGCCAGTGTCGGCCAGTGCCAGCACCAGTCGCAACTGCCTGAAGGTGATGTTCATAGATGAATATCGATGGGTGATGGCTTGATAATCGATTTTACTTTCGTGAAGCGACCACCTAGCATTGCCTCCGATTGGAGATGTGATGCAAAGCCTTCTGGATCCTGCCATCCTGTTTTTCGTGCTGGGCGTGTTTGCCGGCGCGGTCAAGTCAAGCCTGGAAATTCCCCCGGCCATTTCGAAGTTCCTCTCGCTTTACCTGCTGATGGCCCTGGGCCTGAAGGGCGGGTTCGAGTTGGCCCATGCCGGCCTCAGCACCGACGTGATGCTGTGTGTGGGAGCGGCCATGCTGATGGCCTTTGTGGTGCCCGCGCTGGGCTATGCCGTGCTGCGCAACCGTGTGTCGAAATTCGATGCTGCGGCGGTGGCTGCGGCCTACGGCTCGGTCAGCGCCGTGACCTTCCTGACGGCCATGCAATACCTGGAAGGACAGGGCATTCAGCCGGGCGGGCACATGGCCGTGGCCATGGTGCTGATGGAGTCGCCCGCCATCCTGATGGCCGTGGTGCTGGCCAATGCGCTTCGGGCGCAGGCCATGGTGCAGGCTTCGCGCTGCGGTGTGGCAGGTGGGCCTGGCGGCGCGCTGGTCATGGGCAGCGGCGCAGGGGGGGCGCCGGCTGGGCACATTTCGATCAAGCAGGTGCTTCACGAATCCTTCACCGATGGCGCCCAGGTGCTGCTGCTCGGCTCCTTGGTGGTGGGCTTTCTCACTGGTGACGAAGGCAAGGCCGTGATGGCGCCATTCTCCACCAACCTGTTCAAGGGCATGCTGGCCTTCTTCCTGCTCGACATGGGCCTGAAGGTGGCGCAGCACTTCCCACAGGCCCGGCAGAACTCGGGCTGGCTGATCGCTTACGCGGTGGTGGCGCCCGTGGTGCATGCGGCACTGGCGCTGGGGCTGGCCACCGTGCTGGGCCTGTCGGTCGGTGATGCGGCGCTGCTCATGGTGCTGTCGGCCAGCGCCTCGTACATCGTGGTGCCGGCTGTGCTGCGCGACGCCATGCCCGAGGCCAACCCGGCCCTGTACTTCGGTCTGTCACTGGGCATCACCTTCCCGCTCAACCTGATCCTGGGCATTCCGGCCTACACCTGGGTCGCCCGCCAGGTGCT
>JBEGRT010000249.1:0-5048 GCA_041180305.1 Pseudomonadota bacterium | reverse complement strand
GCTTCGGAGGCTTTGCTGGGTCTGTCGGCCGAAGTGCTGGACGACCTGGCCGGCTGGATCGAAGACATCGCCGCCGGGCAGGATGCCCACCGCCACCCGCAGCCCATCATCGAAGCGGCCGATGCGCTGCGACTGGAGGGCCGTCGCATCGGTTTGCAGGAGCCTGCCGCCCCGGAGGTGCCGGCTTCCGAGACCTTTCCGGCACTGACCGATTCGGCCCTGTCTGACCTGGCCGACGTGCCGCCGGCGGACACCCCGCCCGTGGCCGATGTGCCCGTGCTGGAACTGGACGATCCACTGAGCTTCACGCCGGAGTTCACCGACACCCACACGGGCGCCGAGGCCGTGCCTGTGCCCGTGCCCGAAGACTTCCCCACGCTGGAAGTGCTGGACGAGCCCGAGCCGGCGGTCGACATTGCACTGGAGGCTTTCGAGCCTTTCAGTCAGCCGACCGAGCCCATGGCGTTCGGCGATGCGCCCCTCTCGGCTGACCAGACGGAAACCCAGCCCGCCCCCCTGGTGGGCGACGTGGCACCCATCGAACGCCTCAGCCTGGACCTGAGCGCACTGGACGATGTGCCTGTCGCTGCGCCTGTTGATGCGCCTGCTGACGAGGCCACACACGACCTGGCCATCGAAGCCTTCGCGGAAGACGCCGCACAGGATGTCTCGCAGGCATCCGAAGCTGAGCCGGCGCTGGACCCTGTGGCCGCCCCGGTTGCCGACGCTGTGCCTGGCCCCGAGGCTGAGGCTGAAAGCGCGCCAGAAGGCCATGACGAGCAGGTCAAGGTGATCGGCGATTTGCGCATCAGCATCCCGCTGTTCAACATCTACCTCAACGAAGCCGACGAGCAGTCGCGCAAGCTGAGCACAGCCCTGAGCGAGTGGGCGCTGGAATGGCACGAGCCCTTGCGTGACGAGGTCGTGGCCCTGGCGCATTCCCTGGCCGGCAACTCCGGTGCCGTGGGTTACCACGGCCTGTCGGGCCTGGCCCGCCACCTGGAGCACGCCCTGATGAAGCGCCAGGCTGCAGGCGGTGGCGACCAGGTGTCTGCCGAGCTGTTCAACGAGGCGGCCGAGGAGATTCGCCGCCTGCTGCACCAGTTCGCAGCCGGTTTCCTCAAGGCCCCGCACGCTGACCTGATGGAGCGGCTGGAGCACTACGACGCAGGCCCCGTGGCCGATGCCGAGTGGGTGACGCCTGAAGCAGGGCGTCCGCACCTGCGCCTGGTCAAGCCGGGCGATGAGCTGTCGCAAGATGCCTTGGCGAGCGATCTCGACCTGAGCCTCGATGGCCTGGGGGATGCGGCTGCTGACGTGCCGGCTGAAGCGTCGGCTGAAGTGCCGGCAGAACTTCACCCCATGGCCGACTCGCCCGACCTGCCTGAGGGGGTGTTCGGCGCCGACAATGCGCCGACCGACACCTTCACGGAAGACGCCGGCACGCAGCCCATGCCCCTGGGGCTGCCCGAACTCAAGCCCTTCGAGCCCCTGCCCGAGCCGGCCCTGATGAGCCTGGCGGCCGCGGGGGAGGGCATCGACCTGGGTGACGATGCCGACATCGACGCCGTCGATGCCATCGATCCAGACCTGTTCCCGATCTTCGAGGAAGAGGCGCAGGAGCTGCTGCCACAGCTGGCCGCCGACATGCGCCAATGGGTCGAGCACCCCGAGCGCATGGACCTGGCCACGGCCTGCATGCGCACGCTGCACACCTTCAAGGGTGGCGCCCGCCTGGCCGGTGCCATGCGCCTGGGCGAGCTGGCCCACCGCATGGAATCGGCGGTTGAGCGCATTGTGGTGCGTGAGGTGGCCGATCCGGACGAAATCGAAGCCCTGCAGGCGCGCTCTGACGTGTTGTCCGAGCTGTTCGATGCGCTGCAGCGTGCCGACCTCAATCAGATCGCTGAAGCGCATGCCGAGCCGCTGACGCCTGGCCTGAGTCAGCCGCTGGTGCCGGTGGCCCATGCCGAGGCGGTCGAAACCGTGACGGCCGATGCCGTGCTCGCGGCCGAGGCCGATGTGCTGGCCCTGGGTGATGTGCTGGACGATGTGTCGGGTGAGGCCCTGGCCGACGATGCCCAGGCCCATGAAGGGGCGCTGGCCGAGGCGGATGCCCACGCCAACGCTTCGGGTGGCGAACCTGATGTGGCCCAGGCGGCTGACATCGACCTGCCCGTGGCCGAGCTCAAGCCGGTGGCCGAGGCCCCCGTGCCGCAGCCGATCGACTGGTCGAGTGTGGTGGGCGAGTTCCGCCCCACCGATGGTGCCGGCGCTGGCGAGCAGCAAAGCGCGGCGCTGGCCGTGGTGCGGGTCAAGCCGCGCCTGCTCGATCGCCTGGTCAACCACTCGGGCGAGGTGTCCATCACCCGCACCCGTCTGGCCAGCCAGCTCACGCAGATGCGCACCTCGGTCGTCGACATGACCGACAACCTGGATCGCCTGCGTCAGCAACTGCGTGACATCGAACTGCAGGCCGAAACCCAGCTGAGCACCCGCATGGAAGCGGCCCGTGCCAACCAGTCCGAGTTCGACCCGCTGGAGTTCGACCGCTACACGCGCTTCCAGGAGCTCACGCGCATGATGGCCGAGTCGGTGAACGACGTGGCCACCGTGCAGCGCGGCCTGGTGCGCAACCTGGAAACCGCGGAAGACCAGTTGGCCGCTCAGTCGCGCCTGACCCGTGACCTGCAGGACGATCTGCTGCGCACGCGCATGGTGGAGTTCGAAGGCCTGGCCGACCGCCTGTACCGTGTGGTACGCCAGGCGGCCAAGGAAACCGGCAAGCAGGCCCGCCTGGACATCGTGGGTGGCCAGACCGAGGTGGACCGTGGCGTGCTGGACCGCATGACGGGCGCCTTTGAGCACGTGCTGCGCAACTGCGTGACCCACGGCATCGAAAAGCCCGATGCACGCGAGGCCGCTGGCAAGCCCGCCATGGGGGCCATCGTGCTGGCCGTCCGGCAGGAGGCCAACGAAGTCAGCATCGAATTCCGCGACGACGGTGCGGGCCTGAACCTGCCCCGCATCCGTGAAAAGGCTGTGGCCCAGGGCCTGCTGGCCCCGGATGCCGAGCCCAGCGAGGCCGAACTGGCCCAGCTGATCTTCCAGCCCGGCTTCTCCACGGCCGAAACCGTGACCGAACTGGCCGGGCGGGGTATCGGCATGGACGTGGTGCGCTCCGATGTGAACGCCATGGGCGGTCGCATCGAAACCGCCACGGCGGCCGGGCAGGGCACCAGCTTCAAGCTGGTGCTGCCCCTGACCACCGCCGTGACCAAGGTGGTCATGGTGCGTTGCGGTGACCTGGTGGCCTCCATCCCGACCAACCTGGTCGAGATCGTGCGCCGCACGCGCGCCGAGGAGGTCGAAGCGGCTTATGCCTCGGGCACGGTGCCCTATGCCGACCTGACCCTGCCGTTCTTCTGGTTCGGTGCCTTGCTGCAGCACAGCCCGCGTGGTCTGGCCGAAGGCCGTTCGCTGCCGGTGGTGGTGGTGCGCTCGGCCCAGCAGCGCGTGGCGCTGCACGTCGACGAAGTGCTGGGCAACCAGGACGTGGTGGTCAAGAACCTGGGCCCGCAGCTGTCGCGCGTGCCGGGCCTGGCGGGCATGACCCTGCTGGCCTCGGGCGCCATTTCGCTGATCTACAACCCGGTGGCCCTGGCCACGGTGTATGGTCAGGAAGCCCAGAACTGGGCGCGTCAGGCCCGTGAAGAAGGCCTGCAGGCTGCCGCGCTGGCCGCTCAGGCCGAAGCCGAGGCCTCTCGCGTGCCGCTGGTGCTGGTGGTCGACGATTCGCTGACGGTGCGCCGCGTGACGCAACGCCTGCTGACTCGGGAAGGCTACCGCGTCGTGCTGGCCAAGGATGGCCTGGATGCCCTGGAGTGCCTGGCCGTCGAAACCCCGGCTGTGGTCCTGTCGGACATCGAGATGCCCCGCATGGACGGCTTCGACCTGGTGCGCAACCTGCGGGGTGATGCCCGCTGGCGCGACATCCCCGTGGTGATGATCACCTCGCGGATTGCGCAAAAACACCGGGACTACGCGGCAGAACTCGGTGTGAATCACTATCTGGGCAAACCTTACAGCGAAGACGAACTGCTGAGCCTCGTGGCTGGCTACACTCGGGCCATCGTCACTTGATCCATGTCAAGGCATGAACAGCCCGCAAGGCGCCATGGAGCAGTTGGTCACCTTGACCAGCCTCCGAGACCGTGAGCAACTGGATCAGGGGCTCGCGCAGGCGCTTTGCCGCATCCTCGATGCGCATGAAGTGGGTGTGCACCGCACCATCCGCGATGGTGAGGGGCACCGACGCTGGTTCCGCTGCGCCCGGGTGACCGCCGCGGGTGGATTCGATTGCGACCCGTCCTGGGCCGAGCCTGAAAGCCTGCCCGCTTTCGAAGATGAACCGCTGCGCCAGCAGGCCCTGGAGGACCCCTCCATGCTGCAGGTGCCCGCGCGTGAGCCCTTGCCGCCGGGCTGGTTGACCGTCATGCCCCTGAACACCGACGACGGTGAAGTGGGCGTGGTCGAACTGTGCACCGCCGAGAGCCTGAACATCCAGGCCGTGCGTACCGTGCACACCGTGCTGCAGGTGTTCGACAATTTCCTGCGCCTGCTGGCCTCCAGCCAGCGCGACCCACTCACGGGCCTGCTGAACCGCCAGACCTTCGACACCTCGTTCCTGGCCGCTTCATTGCGCCGCGACATGCTGGCCCCTGGCGACACCGACCGCCGCCAGCGGGTGGGCGATCAGTGGTGGCTGGGCGTGCTCGACATCGATTTCTTCAAGAAGGTGAACGACCAGTATGGGCACCTGATCGGTGACGAAGTGCTGGTGCTGGTGGCCCGCCTGATGCGCCAGACCTTTCGGCATTACGACCGACTGTTCCGCTTTGGTGGTGAAGAGTTCGTGGTCATGGTTCGTTGCCCGGAAGAGAACGGTGCCATGGCGGCTTTCGACCGGTTCCGCCAGCGCGTGGCCACCTACGCCTTCCCGCAGGTGGGGCAGGTCACGGTCAGCATCGGGTTCACCTCGGTGCAGC
>JBEGRT010000248.1:0-11584 GCA_041180305.1 Pseudomonadota bacterium | reverse complement strand
GACGACGAGCTGGTGGGCCCCGAGGGCATCCGCCGCCTGTACCGCCTCTACGACGGGGCGCCGGTCACCGTCGTCGAGGCCCACGCGCGCAACTGGGGGCGCAAGCGCCTGGGGCACTTCGGGGTGTTCCGCCCGGCGCCCGATGAGTCACTCTGGCGGAAAACCCTGAGCTGGCTGGGCGAGGGCCACTGAAGCGGGGGGTGTACTGCATTCCGCTGAACGGAACATGTGCGGAGTATCCCCCACCCCAGGTGGGCAGGGTGTGCTGAAGAATCGGTGCCAAGAAGTTCACAGACCACTGTGTCGAGGAGACTCCCCATGACCGCCAAACTCGCCATCGCCCGCGCCAGCCTGGGCGTCATTGCCCTGGCCTGTGCTGCCACCGCCGCGCATGCAGCTCAGCCCTGGACCCCTGACACCACGGGCAATGTGGGCCCGGCGCCCACCAGCTTCAACAAGTGGGAAATGATCGAGCTGCCGGCGTCCACTGGCGCGTCGTGCGGCAACGGCAGCCCCTACCGCATCTTCATCAACCGCACCACCACGGCCGCCGACAAGGCCAAGACCGTGGTGATGTTCGAAGGCGGCGGTGCCTGCTGGGAGCAGAACTCCTGCCAGCAGAAAGACGGCGTGCTGGGTGCCACCAACTACAACGGCATCAAGGAAAACTACATGACCGGTGGTGGCCTGGCCCTGTACGGCTGGGTGACGCCCTTCACCTCGCGCAACCATCCGCTGCAGAAGGTGCAGACCCAGTCGTGGAACATCATCTACGCCCCGTACTGCACGGGTGACGTGCACTCGGGCAACAAGACCAATGTGTACGGCGACGCCGACCCCAAGACGGCCATCACCTACCGCCACAAGGGCTTCATGAACGGGCAGGCCATTGCCAACTGGATGGGCAAGCACCTGCCCAAGCAGGACAAGCTGCTGGTCACGGGCTTCTCGGCCGGTGGTGCCGGCGCCACCTCGATGTACGGCCTGATCCGCCTGGCCGTGCAGCCCAAGCAGTCGGCCATGCTGGCCGATTCGGGCCCGATCTTCCAGGTCAATCGCGGCGATTCGCCCGAGGTTTCGCCCTCGATCCACCTGCACAACAAGATCCGTGATGTGTGGGGCATCGAAGGCGAAGAAGGCCTGGCCAACCGCATGCTGGCTACCTTCCCGAACGCTGGCACCATCGACAACCTGGGCAGCCTGACCACCGGCCTGGCCCGCGTGTTCCCGCAGGACCGATTCGGCTACGCCACCTTCCAGGCCGACGCCATCTATTCGTCGTTCTCGTACACCAAGTTCTACCCCGAGATCGCTGCGGCCTCGGCAGGCAGCAAGCGCGACGCCCTGTTGCTGGCCAAGTGGCAGCCCGAGGTCAAGAAGTGGGTCACGGCCATGCAGCCCGAACCCAACATCGGCTACTACGTGCCCTACGGCCGTGATTTCCTGAAGGCCCACACCCTGACCACGGCCACGTTCAGCGGCACGGCCATCAAGGAAGCGGGCATCAAGGACATCGGTGCCTTCACCGACAACCTGCTCGACCCCAGCAAGCCCATCATGCGTGTGGTCGAACAGAACCGCACGGTGCAGAACTCGCAGGGCATCGGCTTTTTCTCGAGCTTCTTCAACACCTTCTACGCCCTGGCCGGGCTGTGAGTGGCGCGCCGCGTCCCTGATTGACGCGTGCGTGACAAAGGGGTGAGGTGCGGCACGTCGAGCGCGTGCAGTGCCTCACCCCTTACGCTTTAATGCGGGCTCTGTTGTCTGGAGCCCCTCATGAATGCCTCGACCGAGATCCTTGAGCACCTGGAATCGGGTGTGCTGACGCTCACACTGAACCGGCCCGCCAAGAAAAATGCGCTGACCGCGGCCATGTACGCCACCCTGGCCGATGCGCTGAACGCGGCCGGCACCCGCCCAGAGGTGCGGGTGGTGGTGCTGCAAGGCAGCGAACAGGTGTTCACCGCGGGCAATGACCTGCAGGATTTCCGCGACCACCCGCCTGAGCCCGGCAGCGAGCCGCCTGCGCCGGTGTACCGCTTCCTCGAAGCCCTGCGTACCTTCCCCAAGCCGCTGCTGGCGGCCGTGGCGGGCCCCGCCGTGGGCATCGGCACCACCTTGCTGATGCATTGCGACCTGGTCTATGCGGCCGACAACGCAGCCTTCAGCCTGCCCTTCGTGAACCTGGGGCTGTGTCCTGAGGCGGGCTCCAGTGTGTTGCTGCCGGCGCTGGTGGGGTGGCAGCGTGCCGCAGAAAAGTTGCTCTTCGGCGAGGCCTTCTACGCCGACGAGGCCCTGGAGATGGGGCTGGTCAACCGGATCGTGCCGCCGCAGGAGCTTCACGCCGTGGCGCAAGCCCAGGCCGCCCGCCTGGCCACACGGCCACAGTCGGCCCTGCTGGCCACCAAGGCCCTGATGAAGCGCAGCCACCCGGCCTTGCGCGAGGTGATGGACGCCGAGTTCGCCCAGTTTGGTCAGATGCTGCGTGCGCCTGCCTGCCGTGAGGCCCTGGACGCCTTTCAGGAAAAACGCAAGCCGGACTTCACCGGGATGTGACGTGCCAGGGCCTCAGGTGGTTGCATTTGGTTGCTGTTGAGACCTCGAGATACTTACAAATTCATCACGATCCGCAAAAATCCCCCTCAAATAAAGGGGGGGCTTCGGACAGGCCAGATCCGGCTACCCCCGCAACCAGGAGGGTGTGATGGATCTGTTGTTGCTGGCCTTGGTGGGTGGTGTGTCCGGCGTCATCGCCGGTCTCGTGGGTCTGGCCGGGGGCATCGTGGTGGTGCCCGCCCTGACCTGGATGTACGGGCCTGAGGCCCTTCACACGGCGATCGTGGTGTCATGGTTTGCCGTGCTGTTCAACTCGATCGGGGCGGCCAGCAAGCAGATCCGCATGCGCAGCCCTGACGAACGCAAGGCCCTGCTCAAGGGCTCCAGGTGGTTCCTGCTGGGCGCGGTGCTGATCACGCCCCTCATTGCGCTGGGGGCCAGCGAAGTCAAGCAGGCGGTCAATCCCGCCATGGTGGCCGTGCTTCAGCTGTGCCTGGCGGCCGTGATGCTTTACCCCATGGCCGATGACGCCACACGCGCGCTCCAGACCGATCGTCATCGCCCTGTGGTCGATGCCTCGTTCGGGGGCCTGATCGGGGGGGTATCCACCTTGATCGGGGTGGGTGGCGGTACCTACACGATTGCTTACTTCGTGTATGGTGCAGGCTCTCGTTTTCGGGATGCGATAGCCACGGCCAACCTCACCGGGTTGACCGTTGGGGCCTTGTCCGTATTGGGCTATCTGGCCTCACTGGTGCTGTTCCATCACCCTGAGACGGCCCACGAGGCCGGACCGATCTCGACCCTTGGCATGGTGGTCCTGATCGTGGCGGGAACCGCTGCAGCGCCGCTGGGGGTCCGTTGGTCGACCCGCCTGCCCACGAAGACGCTGCGTCAGATCCTCATTTTTGCGTTGATGATCTCGGCAGGGAGGCTGCTGTGGTCGTGACGCACCACGCAGTCCATGTCGCACACGTCTTCTCGCGTCGCTCTGTCCCGTCTCGCCCTGGTGGTGCTGGCCCTGTGCTCAGGCGCCACCCAGGCCGCTGAGGAAATCCTGATCGGTCAGACCGCCGACTTTTCGTCGGTGGCCGGTCAGCAGATGAAGGATTTCAACCTGGGGGTGCTGGCCTATTTCAATCAGGTCAATGCCAAGGGCGGCATCAAAGGGCGACCGATCACCCTGATCTCCCGGGACGATGCCTTCCAGGCCGCCAAGGCCGAAACCAACGCCAAGGAACTGGTGTCCCAGTCGAACGTGATCGCGCTGTTCGGTTCGCGCGGCACAGACCCGTCGGAGGCGGTCGTCAAGGTGGCGGAGGCCAACCGCATCGCGCTGGTGGCCCCCATCACTGGGGCTGATTCCATGCGCGAGTCGCGCTACACCTTCCCGGTGCGTGCAGGCTACCGCGAAGAAGTCAAGGCCATGCTCGAGCACATCTCCTTCGTGCCCTCGCGCCTGGCCGTGCTGGTGCAGGACGACAAGTTCGGCAACCCCTTGTTCACCTTCATCGACAAGGCCTTGCGCGAGCGTTATCGCAACACACGCCTGGTCAGCACGGTGCGCTTTCCTCGCACCCAGAAAGAGCTGAAGGCCGAGGCCTCCAAGGTGCTCGAGAACGAGCCCAATGCCGTGATCGCGCTGTGCAACCCCACCTCGTGCGAGAGCTTTGTGCGCTCGATCAGCGAGCAGGCGGTGGCCCAGTCGCGGCCGCGTCCCACCATCTACCAGACCTCGATTTCCGACATGTACGCCCAGTTCAAGAAGCTGGGCGCGCCGGTGGTGGCGGGCAACCCGTACACCCAGATCACGCCCGACCCGCACCGCGGGGTGAACCCGCTGGTCAAGGAATTCCGCGCGGCGATGGACCGCGCCAAACAGCCCTACAACTACCGCAGCTATGAAGGCTTCTTCTCGGCCGCGGTGCTGGTGGAGGCCCTCAAGCGCGCACCATCGCTGACGCGCGAAGGCCTGGTGCAAGGCTTCGAGCAGGGGCTGTCGAACGGCGTCGAGATCGGTGATGTGAAGGTGCGCTATGGCGCCGGCGACCACCAGGGCAGCCAGTTCGTGGACCTGGTCACCATCGACCGCGAAGGCCGCCTGGTGCACTGAGGCCCCACACGGGGCCCGCGCTCAGGCCGGGCCCTGGAAGCTGTTGCGACGGAAGGTGAGCACCAGGGTGTCGCGCCAGCCATAGCCCTGCAAGGGCTGAATGGGTGTGCTTTCGTGGATCACGCGCACATCGTCGAGCAGCAGCAGGCTCCAGGGGTGTTGCAGGGTGAAGCGCACGCCGTGCGGGCCATCGGCCTCGAACACGCGCGTTTCGCCGCCCTTGATGCCGTGGCGCTCCAGCAGCAGCACGGCCACGAAATCGACGCCATCGCGGTGTGCGCCTTCCGGCGTGGGACGGCCGATGCCGCCTTCGGTGTCCACACGGAACTGATGCGCTTCGATGAACCAGGTGTCGGTGGGCAGGGTGCGCGCCAGCACCACGCCCAGCTGTGTGAGCAGGGCGCGCCACACCGGATGGCGGCTGATGGCCGGCTCGATGGGCTCGAACCAGCGCTCGATGCCGCCGTGCAGCGCGTTGTATTCGACCGGTTGCCAGTGGGCGCGGTGCTCCACCTGGGTCAGCGCCTCGCCGTCGATGTCCAGCGTGTAGCAGCTGTGGCGGCGCTTGCGGTAGCGCCCGCCATCCTTCAGGTGCGCATCGGCTTCCAGGCGGTTCCAGCTGTCGTGCAGGCGCTGGAAATCGGATTCGGTCGCGCCCAGCCAGTCGCCCAGCTGTTCAGGGGTCATCAGGGCCCAACCGTGGCTGTGCAGGCGGTCGGGCAAATCAACGGGGGCGGTGGGCTGGACGATCTGCATGGCGCCGATGGTCGCACAAATGCCGGGCCTTGCACGGGGGCAAGGCTGAGACAGATCAAGCCTGAGGGATGGGGCGGGGCTGGCCCTCGTGGTCGATGGCCACGTAGGTCACGCGGGCCTCGGTGACCTTGACCAGCAGCGGGTCAGAGGGCCGGCGCTCGGCCCACACTTCCACGTGCATGGTGATCGAGGTGCGGCCGATCTTTTCCACGCGGGCGTAGAACGAGAGCAGGTCACCCACCGACACGGCCGAGCGGAACACGAATTCGTTGACGGCCACGGTGGCGATCTTGCCGCGCGCGATGCGGGCCGGGATCACGCAGCCGGCCAGGTCCACGTGCGACATGATCCAGCCGCCGAAGATGTCGCCATTGCCGTTGGCATCCTTGGGCATGGGCATCACGCGCATGACCAGCTCCATCTCGGGGTGCAGTTCGGGCGGGGTCAGCAGGGTGGGGGTGGCGGGCGTGGCAGCGGTCATGGCGGGCAGGTCGGTGCAAGGCTTTCGCAGAGCATCGACAATCGGGGCACAAACACAAGACCCTAATTGTCCGCCCATGCGCCGTTTTGCACAGTCGCCTGTCACAGAAAGCCCCACGCCGGGCTCGGCACCCTCGCCAGCGCCCGCGCGTTCTGACCGCGACACCCTGGCGCGCCTGTGGCCCTACCTGTGGGCCTACCGGGGCCGCGTGCTGCTGGCCCTGGCCTTCATGGTGGGCGCCAAGGTGGCCAATGTGGGCGTGCCGGTGCTGCTCAAGGAGCTGGTCGACCGGCTGGCACCCAACGCCTCTGCCCCGGCCGCGCTGATGGCCGTGCCGGTGGGCCTGCTGGTGGCCTACGGCCTGCTGCGCCTGAGCACCTCGCTGTTCACCGAGCTGCGCGAACTGGTGTTTGCCAAGGCCACCGAGGGCGCGGCCCGGCGCATTTCGCTGCAGGTGTTTGCGCACCTGCACGCCCTGAGCCTGCGCTTTCACCTGGAGCGCCAGACCGGGGGCATGACCCGTGACATCGAGCGCGGCACGCGGGCCGTGCATTCGCTGATTTCGTATTCGCTCTACAGCATCGTGCCCACGCTGATCGAGGTGGCGCTGGTGCTGACCCTGCTGGGCACCAAGTTCGACATGGTGTTCGTGTGGATCACGCTGGGCGCGCTGGTCAGCTACGTGGCCTTCACCGTCACGGTGACCAGCTGGCGCACGCGCTTTCGCAAGGCCCAGAACGAGCTCGATTCCAAGGCCCACACGCGGGCCATCGATTCGCTGCTGAACTACGAAACGGTGAAGTACTTCAACAACGAAGACTTCGAGGCGCGCCGCTACGACGAGAGCCTGGAGCGCCTGCGCCAGATGGCCGTGAAGACGCAGCAAAGCCTGTCGGTGCTGAACACCGGCCAGCAATGCATCATCGCTGTGGGCCTGATCCTGATGCTGTGGCGGGCCACGCAAGGCGTGGTCGAGGGGCGCCTGAGCGTGGGTGACCTGGTCATGATCAATGCCTTCATGATCCAGCTGTACATCCCGCTGAACTTCCTGGGCGTGATCTACCGCGAGATCAAGCAGGCCCTGACCGACCTGGACAAGATGTTCACGCTGATGGAGCGTGACCGCGAGGTGGCCGACGGGCCCGATGCCAAGCCGCTGATGGTCAAGGCGCCTCCAGCGGTGCGCTTTGAAAACGTGGTGTTTGCCTATGACCCCAGTCGCCCCATTCTGCAGGGCGTGAGCTTCGAGATCCCGGCCGGGCAGACGGTGGCCGTGGTGGGCGCTTCGGGTTCGGGCAAATCGACCCTGGCCCGCCTGCTGTACCGTTTCTATGACGTGCAGCAGGGCCGCATCACGGTCAACGGGCATGACGTGCGCCACCTCACGCAGGACAGCCTGCGCCGTCACATCGGCATCGTGCCGCAGGACACGGTGCTGTTCAACGACACGGTGGCCTACAACATCGCCTATGGCCGCACCGGTGCCTCGCACGACGAGGTGGAGCAGGCGGCCAAGGCGGCGCGCATCCACGAGTTCATCGCCGCCACGCCCAAGGGTTACGAGACCATGGTGGGTGAGCGGGGGCTCAAGCTGTCAGGCGGCGAAAAGCAGCGTGTGGCCATCGCGCGCACGCTGCTGAAGAACCCGCCGATCCTGGTGTTCGACGAAGCCACCTCGGCGCTCGATTCGGCCAATGAGCGCGCCATCCAGGCCGAGCTGGCTGCCGTGGCCCAGGGCAAGACCGTGCTGGTGATCGCGCACCGGCTGTCCACCATCGTGCACGCGCACGAGATTCTGGTGATGGACGCCGGGCAGGTGATCGAACGGGGCACCCATGCGCAATTGCTGCATGCCAACGGGCGCTACGCCCAGATGTGGCGCATGCAGCAAAGCGCCTGACAGGTGCCCTTCATCGCCTCAGCCGGAGGCCCCCGCCCGACGACGACGCATCCAGGCCAGAGACGTGACGCCCAGACCCGCCAGGGCCATGGCCACACTCCCGGCTTCAGGGACCGGCGTGATGCTCAGGTGGATGTTGTCGATGCCGTTGTTGTAGGCACTGTCTTGCCACGTCAGTTGCAAGCCGAGTCTGGACGACACGGCCGGTGCGAACGAGGTGGCACTGACGTTGCTGTTGCCCACAGAACCGGTGTAGCTGAACAGGGTGTTGCCCGTGCCGACTTCGGTGATGACCACCGTGGTGCCCCGTGAGGTTTGGGGCCAGGCACCCAGATCAAAGCTGTTCAGCGTGAGCAGGCTGCCCGCGGCCAGCGGGATGAACGTGATGCGGGCCTGGGAGTCCGCATCACTGTTCGGAGCCCACAGCACCCCATACAGGTTGTTGTAGCTGCCGTCCCACCAGTTCAGGCTGGTGGGGCTCGTGGCCCTGGGCGCCTGGTACTGAACGTCCAGCACGCCGGGGATGTCGCCGTAAGACTGCAGGATGGGGCTGCCGTTGGAACAGCCGGTGGCACCGCCTTGTCCGTCCCTCGTGAGGGAGCAGATGACGGGCACTTGTGTGGTGCCCAGGTCAAACGTGAGTGTGGTGTCGATGGCCATGGCCGCTTGCGACGCGTACAGGCCGACCACCGCAGCGAACCAGCGTGATGATGTGGACATGTGCCCTCCCGGGTGTTGAGTGTGCTCAAAAAGAGTCTAGGGGCGCCACGCAGCGCCCTCTATCCCTAGGTTGTTGGCGGTGTCAGCCCTGGCGGCGACGTGCCAGGGCCATCACGCCTGCGCCTGCCAGCAGCAGGGCCAGGCTGGCTGGTTCGGGCACTGCGCTCACGGTCACCGTGGCCGAACCGAAACTGGGGGTGACGGTGTTCACATCCACATCGGCGAACACATACGGCACGCTGGCTGACAGTGTGACCTGCGAGGTGCCCGTGCCCACAGCCGTGAAGAACAGGGTGGCAGCCTCGAAGGTGCCAGCCTTCGGTGCGGTGAAGGTGTTGAAGGACACATCGGTCACGGTGCCTGATGCGGCGTCCAGCAGGCCGGTCGATCGAAAGAACTCCCAGCTGCTCGGGATGGTCATGCTGTCCAGGCGCAGGATGGTCGGGTCGAAGCTCAGGTTGAAGCCGCCGCCGACGATGGCGGTGTCGAAGTCTTTGCCGCTGACCGTGAGGCTGAAGGAGGCGGACGGTTCCACCGCGGTGGTGCCCGGTTCGATGATCAGGCTCTGGGCGTGCGCCTGGCTCAGGCTCAGCAGGCCCAGGGTGGCCGTCAGCAGGGTGGTGCGAGCCAGGGCGGTGATGGTGGGGGAGGTCATGGGGTTGTCCTTTCGGGGTGGGTGAAACACAAGGGCGGTGAAGGCGCTCAGATCAGCGCTCACCGAGGTGGAAGGCCGAGGGGCCGGGGCGTGTGCCGAACAGGCGGCGCAGCAGGCTGATGTCCAGTGCGTTCACCGCACCATCGCCATTGAGGTCGCCCGCCGGGTTGGCGGTGCCGAATGCGGTGCGCATGGCGCTCACGTCCAGCGAGTTGACGATCCCGTCGTTGTTGAGGTCGGCATCACAGGCGTTGCCATAGCCGTCGCCATCGGCATCGCGCTGATCGGGGTTGCTCACCTGTGTGCAGTTATCGCGGCTGTCGGGCACGCCGTCGCCATCGGTGTCGCTTTCCTTGAAAGCGGCCTGCGCGGGCTGGCCGTCGGTGGCGGCCAGGCGCACCCACACGTTCTTCAGTGTGGCCTGGTCGCCCAGGTCGATGTCGGCCGCGCCATTGGCATCGACGATGCCCCGGCCCACTTCGGCACCGGTGTCCGGGTTCAGGGCCACGGCCGTGAGGAACTCGGCACCATTGGGGCGCCAGTCGCCCAGCTTGGCCTGCACCAGCACACGCTTGCCGGTGAAGTCGATGTTGCCGATCACGATGGGCAGCGGGGCGTTCAGACGCAGATTGACGGTGGGATCGCCCAGCAGGTTGTAGATGTTGACCTCGTCGCGCAGGTCCTGAATGCCGGGGCGGCTGCCGCTGCTGCTCAGCGGGTGGCTGTTGCTGGTGGCGCCAGAGGCCACATCGCTGATGTAGGTCTTGGCGTAGTTCAGGATGTCGCCCAGGCGGCGGATGCTGGTGCCCGTGCCGTGGGTGGTCAGCAGGTTGGGAAACACGGCATCGAACAGGCCCAGCGTGAGGTGGTTGTTGTCGATGGTGCTGCTCGAGCGGGTGTCGCCGAACACGGCCAGGGCGCCATCGGGCTTGCGCAGGAAGGCTTCGGCCCAGTAGGCTGTGGTGGGGCTGGGGCCGTAGCCGGCGCCCACCTTGACGGCGGGCAGGTCCACCGTTTCGTTGTCGAACATGCCGCTGGCACAGTTCACGCTGAACACCACCGGGAAGCGGTTGCCCGTGACCGAGATGCTGCTCAGGTCAGAGGTGCTGAAGCTGGGGTCGCCCCAGCCGGTCCACCAGCCATGGTCGCGGTGGAACAGCACCGAGGTGCCGGCATTCACTGCGCTCACGATGTCGCTGGCCGAGGCGTTCCAGGCGAAGCCGGGCTTGCGCAGGGCCGAGGGAATGGCTGAGCCGCCGTTGTAGAACTGAGGGTCGGCACCGCCGGGCGCCGTGTACAGGCGTGTCACGTTGTAGCCCAGGCCCACCAGGTGGTCACGCACGATTTCGCTGGTCTCCACGAACCAGCGGTCGTCGGTCTTCATGCCCTGGAAGTACGAAGCGAAGGTGAACTTGCGGTAAAAGCCCGCGTTGCTGCCGGCGCCGCTGGGCGGGTTCAGCTCATAGGCCTTGATCTTGCTGACGATGGTGTTGGCCTGGGCCAGGGTGTCCACCGGCAGGCGGCCGATGCCGAACGGTGGCACGGTCACGGTGGTGGCGCCTGCCTGGAACTGGCCGTACCAGATGTCGCCGGCATTGCGGGCTGAGTCCCAGTCGTTGGTCTGGTCGTACTGCGTGGGGATGAATTCGGCATCGCCCATGAAGAGAACCCAGCGGGGGCGCACCAGGTGGGTCCGGTAGTAGGTGGCGATCCAGTTGCGGATCTGGGTGGGCGTGGCGCTGGCGGTGCTGCCGGTGATGTCTGCCGTGGTGACCACCAGGGTTGACAGGCCCAGCGACTGCTTGTGGGCCTTGAGGCTGTCGGCTGCGGCCTTGAAGTTCGGGTGCGTGACGATCAGGAAGCGCGCGCCCAGCAGCTTGGGATCGATCTGGATGGGCGGGGCGCAGCGCAGTTCGTTGGCAATGGCCTTGTTCAGCGCGAACTGGAAGGCAGGCAGAGGCAGGCCTTCGATCTTCTGGTCCACCGGATCGAGCCCCAGGTCCTGGCGGGTGGACAGCCATTCCTTGTTCAGCGTGCGGTCGTACAGGAAGCAGCGTCCCGGGTGCTTGATGGTGACGAGGTAGCTGCTGTAGAACGTGATCACCTCCTGGCTGGGGTCGTAGCCATAGGGCGTGAAGCGGTAGCCCTGGATGTTGGCGTCGCCCTTGAACACGGGTACCACGCCCATCGACTGGCCGGGCGTCTTCACGCCCTTCAGGTAGGTGGCCTGGTCGAACTGGAACTTGCCGATGCCGTCTTCACCTGTGCGGCTGTTCTCAGGGCGTTGCACCGGGTACAGGCGGCCTGCCGCGATGCGCTGCACCCCGCCTTCCGGCGTGATCGTGATGGCGCTGTCGGTGGCGTCCACTGGCTCGGCCAGTGAGAAGCCGGCCAGGGGCACTT
>JBEGRT010000247.1:0-2589 GCA_041180305.1 Pseudomonadota bacterium | reverse complement strand
CCGTGCTCGATGGCGTGGTCAGCCTGGTCACGCTGGGCCTGATGTACCTGTACAGCCCGGCGCTCGCCACCATCGTGCTGGGTGTGGCCGTGTTGCACGCCCTGATGCGCTTTGCCGTGTTCGGCCCCTACCGACAGGCCGCCGAAGAGCTGATCGTGCGCCAGGCCAATGCCCAGACCTTCCTGCTGGAGACCCTGCGCGGCGTGGCCGCCATCAAGTTCTTCGCCAAACCGGGCTGGCGCGTGGCTGGCTGGATGAACCAGCAGGCCGCCATGATCAATGCCCACGTCAAGCAGCAGCGCATCAGCATGCTGTACCAGGGCGTCAATGGCCTGATCAGCGCGGTGGAGCAATCGCTGGTGCTGTACCTGGCCGCCCAGATGATCATCGACGAGAAGTTCTCGATCGGCATGCTGGTGGCCTTCCTGGCCTACAAGGGCCAGTTCCTGCAGCGCGCCTCGGAACTGCTGGAGCGCGTGATCAGCCTGCGCCTGATGAAGCTGCAGGGCGAGCGCCTGGCCGACATCGTGCTGACCGAGGTGGAAACGCCCTCGCCCGCCGGTGCGCTGCAAAGCCTGAACCCCGACGAGCCCCTGGTGCTGGAAGCGCGCAACGTGACCTTCCGTTATGCCGCCGGGGAAGACCCCATCCTGAACCAGGTGAACCTGACCCTGCGCACCGGCCAGGCCGTGGCCGTGGTGGGCCCCTCGGGCTGCGGCAAGAGCACGCTGATGAAGATCCTGTCGGGCCAGGTGCAGCCGGAATCGGGCGAGGTGCTGCTCAATGGCGTGCCCATCCAGCGACTGGGCGCCGAGGCCTTCCGCTCGGTGCTGGGCACCGTGTTCCAGGACGACCAGCTGTTTTCCTGTTCGATCTACGACAACATCGCCATGAACGATGTCGAGGCCACGCCAGAAAAGGTGGCCCAGGCCGCGGCCCGCGCCTGCGTGCACGACGACATCCTGCGCATGCCCATGGGCTACCAGACCCTGGTGGGCGGCATGGGCGCCACGCTGTCGGGCGGGCAGAAGCAGCGCATCCTGCTGGCCCGCGCGCTGTACAAGAACCCGCGTTTCCTGTTGCTCGACGAATACACCAGCCACCTGGATTTCGACACCGAGCACCACGTGCAGCAGTCGATCAACGCCCTGGGCAGCGGCCGGTTCATCATCACCCACCGCCGCCACAGCCTGAGCGAGGGCGACGAGGTCTACATGCTCTGGGGCGGCCAGCTGATGCAGCAGGCCGAATTCGAAGCCCGGCTGGCCGAAGCCACCCAGGGTTCGGGTGGCTCGCCCACCCACCTGGAGGCCCCTCCCCCGGCCAAGCCTCTGGCATGATCTGACAGACCCGGGATCACACGGACGCCCGACGCTCGCCCCTTGGGGCATGATGCGGGCAACTGTTTCGCCTGCCGACATGAAAAAACACGCCCTGTCACTGCTGCTGGCCTGCTGCCTGGTGCCCCTGGCACACGGGGGTGAGGCTGCGGGCTCGACGCTCGAAGGCCACTACGAATCCGAGTGCACCAAGATCGCCGAGGAGTTCTACACCCGCGACGTGATCGATGTGGGCCCTGGCAGCCGCACCCTGAAAGTGCGTTACGCCAAGGCCATGTACGGCGTTGAAGGCTGCAAGGCAGCCGACCTGCTGGGTCTGCTGGAATTGCCCGATGGCTCATGGAAGCTCGAAGGCGAACAGCGCATCGATGGCCGCGCCGTGCAACGGGTGGCCGTGGTCATTCCCGCCGGCCAATTGCGTGTCACGTACGCCCGTGCAGGCCATGTCGAAGAAAGCACGGCAGGCTGGCACATCAAGACCCTGTCCGGCGAAAAAGTGACGGTGGAAAAGGAAGGCGCCATGAGCAGCGAACTCGACCTGCGCTGGCTGTCGCCCGAAGGCATTCTGTACCTGGGGCAGCAAGCCTCCCCCCGCGGCACCGATGGCTACCTGACCCAACTCGACCTGGACAACCCTCTGCGCAAGCTGGCGATCCCGAGCTACGCCGGCCCTGCCTCCAAGTGAACACCATGACCTTCCACGCTTTCAAGCTGTCCCTGCTGGGCCTGACCGCCGCCCTCGCCCTGACCGGCTGCGGTGGTGGCGGCGACACCGGCCCGGCATTCGTGCAGAACCTCACCACCGAAGTGGGCGTGCTGCGCAACATGAGCGGGCAAGAAACCAGCAATTACCTGAGCGAGTGCTTCTACGACGCCTCCAGCGATGTCCACTTCCGGCTGCAATACAGCCTGAGCCGCACCAGCAACCCTGACCAGTTCATCCGGGCAAGCGCAGAAGTGCTGTACGGAGACGACAGCACCTGCGCCGCGAGCAGCCGTCAGTCGGCCACGTTCTACCCGCAGCAGATCCTGATCGCCACCGGGCAGCGCACCCTGGCCACCGGTCAGGTGGTGGAGGGCTTCACCGTGATCGATCCAGGTGGCAACGTGATTTCGTATGACTTCACCACGGCCTCAGCCACGCTCGTTGACGTCTACTCTCCGGAGTCGAGCCAGGACATCATCTTCTTTGGCGACGGCAAGATCCGCCTGGGCAACCGCACCAATGTCGAGCTGACCGAGTACCCCG
>JBEGRT010000246.1:0-4394 GCA_041180305.1 Pseudomonadota bacterium | reverse complement strand
ACAAGGGCCGCCCGGTCGGCCTTGTCCTGCAAGCCGACACGTCCAATCCGTCGCACACTGTGTCGGTGTGGATGGGAGCCTGAGCATGAAACCGACCCCGACAAACCCCGCGCTGCACCCCGTGCTGGCTGCGGTCACCGAACGCATCACGCGCCGCAGCGCCGCCGCCCGCGCCGACTACCTGGCCCTGGTGGCCCAGGCCCGCAAGGCCGGCACCCAGCGCAAGGGCATGGGCTGCGCCAACCTGGCCCATGCCTTCGCGGCCAGCCCGGCCCACGACAAGCTGGCCATCAAGGAACAGAAAGCCCCCAACATCGGCATCGTCACGGCCTACAACGACATGCTGTCGGCCCACCAGCCCTATGTGGCCTACCCTGACTTCATCAAGCAGGTGGCCCGTGAGCACGGCGGCACGGCCCAGGTGGCCGGTGGCGTGCCCGCCATGTGCGACGGCATCACCCAGGGTGCCGAAGGCATGGAGCTGTCGCTGTTCTCGCGCGACGTGATCGCCATGGCCGCGGCCGTGGCCCTGTCGCACAAAACGTTTGACGCGGCCCTGTACCTGGGCGTGTGCGACAAGATCGTGCCCGGCCTGCTGATCGGTGCGCTGCGCTTTGGCCACCTGGCCACCGTGTTCGTGCCCGCTGGCCCCATGACCTCGGGCCTGCCCAACGACCAGAAGGCCAAGGTGCGCCAGCAATACGCACAAGGCCAGGTCACGCGCGATGCGCTGCTGGAAGCCGAATCGGCCTCGTACCACTCGGCCGGCACCTGCACCTTCTACGGCACGGCCAACTCCAACCAGATGATGATGGAGATCATGGGCCTGCACCTGCCCGGCTCTTCGTTCATCAACCCGGGCACACCGCTGCGCCAGGCCCTGACGGCCGAAGCCGTGCGCCGCGCGCTGGCCCAGGTGCCCGCCGAAGCCGGGGGCCGCGAGCCCATGGCCCTGGCCGACATCGTCGATGAAAAGGCCATCGTCAACACCATCGTGGGCCTGCTGGCCACGGGCGGCTCCACCAACCACACCATCCACCTGATCGCCATGGCGCGCTCGGCCGGTGTGCTGATCGACTGGGATGACTTTTCCGAGCTGTCGGCCGTGGTGCCGCTGCTGGCGCGCATCTACCCCAACGGGTCGGCCGATGTGAACCACTTCCAGGCCGCCGGCGGCATGGGCTTTCTGATCCGCGAACTGCTGGCCGCCGGCCTGCTGCACGACGACGTGAACACCGTGGTGGGCCATGGCCTGCACCGCTACACGCAAGAGCCCTGGCTGAACGAGGGCCAGCTGGCCTGGCGCGAAGTGCCCGCCACCAGTGGCGACCTGAGCGTGCTGCGCCCCGTGGCCGAGCCCTTCAGCGCCGATGGCGGCCTCAAGCTCATGCAGGGCAACCTGGGCCGCGCCGTGATCAAGACCTCGGCCGTCAAGCCCGAACACCGCGTGGTGCGTGCCCCGGCCATCGTCTTCCATGACCAGCAGGACATGCTGGAAGCCTTCCAGAAGGGCGAGCTCGAGCGCGACTTCGTGGCCGTGCTGACCTACCAGGGCCCGCGCGCCAACGGCATGCCCGAGCTGCACAAGCTCACGCCCGCCCTGGGCGTGCTGCAAGACAAGGGCTTCAAGGTGGCCCTGGTGACCGACGGCCGCATGTCGGGTGCCTCTGGCAAGGTGCCCGCCGCCATCCACGTGAGCCCTGAGGCGCTGGACAACGGCCCCATCGCCCGCGTGCGCACCGGCGATGTCATCGTGCTCGATGGCACCACGGGCGAGCTGCGCGCCGAGGTCGACGCCGCCACCTGGGCCGCCCGAAGCACCGAAGCGCCCGACCTGTCGGGCAATGAAGCCGGCGTGGGCCGCGAACTGTTCAGCCTGTTCCGCCAGCACGCCGGCAGTGCCGAATCGGGCGGCAGCCCGCTGTTCGGCCACGCCCTCCACCTGTGAACCGCATGACCATGAACACCCCTGCAACCCTGCCCGCCTTCCGCTCCCGCGTGGTGCCCGTGGTGGCCCTGAGCCATGCCGACCAGGCCGTGCCCCTGGCCCGCGCCCTGCTGGCCGGTGGTGTCGACGTGATCGAGATCACCCTGCGCCACCCCTGTGCGCTCGACGCCATCGCCCGTGTGGCCGCCGAGGTGCCCGAGATGGCCCTGGGCGCTGGCACCCTGCTGCAAGCCGCTGATGTGGACAAGGTGCTGCGCGCCGGTGCCCGCTTTGCGCTGTCGCCCGGCCACACCGACGCCCTGCTCGATGCCGTGCTGGCCGCAGGCCTGCCCTTCGTGCCCGGCGTGATGACCCCGGCCGAGGTGATGCACTGCCGCGACCGCGGCTTTGACTTCATGAAGCTGTTCCCGGCCGCGCAGGCCGGTGGCCAGGCCATGCTCAAGGCGATTGCCGGCCCGATCCCCGATGTGCGCTTCTGCCCCACCGGCGGCGTGACCGAAGAGAACTTCACCACCTTGCTGGCCGAGCGCAATGTGGCCGTGGTGGGCGGCTCGTGGCTCTGCCCACTGGCCGACATCGAAGCCGGTCGGTGGAACCACATCACCACCGTGGCCCAGCGCGCCACCGACAAGGTCGCGGCTGCGGGGCTGGCGCGCTGAGCTCGCCCCTGAGCTCACCACTCCCCCCAAAAGCCTCGCGCCCCGCACACGTTTCAACCCCAGGCCCCACCCGGGCCCGGGCCCTTCCTGGGGGCCGCCCACAAGGTGGCCCCCGCCTGAGGACACCACCGTGCACACCCCTGCCCAACCCCAGACCACCGCGGCCTGGCAAGGCCTCGCCCTGAGCGCCGCCCAGCCCCTGCCCACCCTTCGTGAGCTGCTGCAAGACAGCGCCCGCACCCAGGCCCTGCGCGCCCAGGCCTGCGGCCTGACGCTCGATTTCAGCCGCCAGCGCCTGACCCCGCTGGTGCTGCAGCAACTGCTCGACCTGGCCCGCCAGCAGGCGCTGCCCGCGCAGCGCGACGCCCTGTTCGCCGGCGAGCCCATCAACCGCACCGAAGACCGCGCCGTGCTGCACATGGCCCTGCGCGCCCCCGCGGGCGACGGCCCCGGCCATGCCCACCCCTGGCCTGCCGCCATCACCGAGCAGGTGCTGGCCGAGCGCGAGCGCATGCTGGCCCTGGCCGAACGCATCCGGCAAGGCCACTGGCTGGGCCCGCGCCGCCAGCCCATCACCGACCTGGTGGCCATCGGCATTGGCGGCTCTGACCTGGGCCCCCGCATGGCCGTGCATGCGTTGCAGAACGAGCCCCGGCCCGCCGTGCGCGTGCACTTCGTGTCCAACCCCGATGCCTCCGCGCTGCACGATGTGCTGGCCACGCTCGACCCCATGCGCACCGGCTTCGTGGTCGCCTCGAAAACCTTCACCACGCAGGAAACCCTGCTGAATGCGGCCAGCGCGCGCCGCTGGCTGGCCGATGCCGGCATCACGGCCTGGGCGCGGCAGTTCATCGCCATCACCACCGCGCCCGACAAGGCCGCCGCGCTGGGCTTTGCACCCGAACACACGCTGCGCTTCTGGGATTGGGTGGGCGGCCGGTATTCGCTGTGGTCCAGCATCGGGCTGCCACTGGCCGTGGCAGTGGGCCGCGAACGCTTCGAGGCCTTCCTGGCCGGTGCGCACGCCATGGACACCCATTTCCGCACCGCCCCGCTGGCGCAGAACCTGCCGGTGCTGATGGCCTTGCTGGGCGTGTGGCAGCGCAACTTCCTGAACACGCCCACCCAGCTGGTGACCAGCTACACCGCGCGCCTGGGCCTGCTGCCCGCCTACCTGCAGCAGATGGACATGGAATCGAACGGCAAGCGCGTGCACCCCGATGGGCAGCGCGTGCGCGTGGCCACCGGCCCCATCGTCTGGGGTGGCCTGGGCATCGACGGCCAGCACGCCTACTACCAGCTGCTGCACCAGGGCACCCATGCCGTGGCCATCGATTTCATGGGCGTGCGCCAGCAAGCACCCTGCCTGCCCGACACCGAGGCCCATCTGCGCTTCAACCAGGCCAACCTGCTGGCCCAGGCGCAGGCCCTGGCCCTGGGCCGCGATGCACAGGCCACCGCGCACAGCCTGCGCGCCGCGGGCCTGAGCGAGGCCGAGGTACAGCGCCTGACCCCGCACCGCAGCTTCGACGGCAATGTGTCGAGCAATGTGCTGTGGCTCGATGCACTCACGCCCTTCACCCTGGGCGCCCTGGTGGCCCTGTACGAACACAAGGTGTTCTGCCAGGCCGCCCTGTGGCAGGTGCATGCCTTCGACCAGTGGGGCGTGGAGCTGGGCAAGGTCGTGGCCCAGGGCCTGCAACAGCACCTGGCCGAGGGCACGTGCCCGCCCGATGCCGACACTGCCTCCGCAGCCTAGCTGAGCTTCCTGAAAGCGCACCGCAGCG
>JBEGRT010000245.1:0-11744 GCA_041180305.1 Pseudomonadota bacterium | reverse complement strand
TGAAGCCTTCGAAGAACCACAGCATGCGTGTGTAGTTCTCCTGGGTGTAGTCGTAGGGTGCGAACTCGCGCGGTTTCAGGCGCTTGACGTTCCAGGTGTGGAAGTACTCGTGGCTGATCAGGCCCAGCAGGGTGGTGTAGCCCTCGCTGCGGGCGTCAATGCCAGGCTTGTCGCCCAGTTCGGGCAAATCTTTGCGAGAGCAGATCAGGGCTGTGCTGGCGCGGTGTTCCAGGCCGCCATAGCCGTCTTCCACCACATTGAGCATGAACACGTAGTGGTCGAACGGCGGCTTGCGGCGGCCATGCCAGAACGCGATCTCGGCTTCGCAGATGGCCTGGGTGTCGGCCAGCAGGCGGGCCAGGTCGGCCTTGGGGTGGTGCCCGGCCACCACCAGTTCGTGCGTGGCACCCCGCACGGTGAATTCACCGCGCCAGAAGGTGCCCAGCTCCACCGGGTGGTCCACCAGTTCGTCGTAGTTCGGCGCTACGTGCTGGTGTCTGGCGGTCGCCCCCGGCACCGCGGGCAGCGAGGTGGCCACTTGCCAGCCCTTGGGCAGGCGGGTCAGGCTCAACCTGTGGGGCTGCTCCTCGCGGCCCGCCACGCACAGGCACACGCTGGTGCCGTTGAAGAAGCCGCGCCGGCTGTCCAGGAAGGCTGCGCGCACTGAGGTGTCGTTGGCATACACCTCGTACTGCAGCACCAGGGGCGCTTTGCCGCCAGGCTGCGCGGCGCTCACCACCCAGCTGGCCTTGTCAAGCTGCACCAGGGCGCAGGGCTGGCCCCCTTGTTCGGCGCGCAGCTGGTTGAGGTGCCGCGCGAACTCCCGCACCAGGTAGCTGCCCGGGATCCACACCGGCAGGCTCACCCGGGTCTCGGCCTCGGGGCGCGGAATCGTCAGGGTGACCAGGAAGCGGTGGGCGTGGGCCTGGCTCAGGTCGATGCGGTAGTCGATCATGCGGCGGGCCTCAGATCTGTGCGGCGGTCAGGAAGCAGCTGAGGCTGGCCACGGCCGTGAGCTGGAACCGCAGTGTCAGCCAGTGGGCCACGCCCAGGGCCGGGTAGAGCTTGCGGTCGTTCAAGTAGGCCACGATCAGCAGCACGCCCAGCACCACCAGGCCCGCATGGGCCGGCATGCACAGGGCCACCCAGGCCAGCAGCGAGTAGGCAATGCCCCACCACAGCGCCTTGCGCACGGTCTCGTCGGGCTCGGCGGCATCGCGCATCGCCAGCCCCCAGGGCAGCCCGCCCAGGAAGGACACGATCAGCGCGGCATAGCCCGTGATGGCATTGATCAGGAAGATGAAAGGTTCGCGTTCGATGCGGCCGGTCAGCAGCCACACGAACAGCGCGCCGCCCACGAAGGGGATCAGGCCGGCATAGCCCAGTTGGCGGGCCAGTTCGCCCGGTTGGGCCATGGCCGGGTCAGCGTGCTGGTAAGAAGGGGTGCGAGGGTTGTTCACGGCGTGTTGACTGATGATTCGGCAGAGGGCGGCATCGGCAGAGCGCATCGGCAAGGTCTGTGCTGCCATCGCCCATGCGGTGATTGTGTCAAGAATGCCGCTCGTTCAGCCGGCCAGCCAGGCAAAGACCGTTGGAATCTCGCTGCTGATCTGCAGGCCGGCCTGTTGCCACTGTTTGACGGTCAGGGTGCGGTTCCAGCCCTTGTCCAGCGTCAGGCCGCAGGCCACCGCCAGGCGGGTGTCGGGCTGCAGACTGGCCAGCAGCGCATCGGCCAGGGCCTGGTTGCGGTAGGGGGTCTCGATCACCAGCTGGGTCTGGTGCTGTTTGCGCGACACCTGCTCCAGTTGCTGGATGCGCTGGGTGCGCTGGGCCGCATCGGTGGGCAGGTAACCCACGAAGGCGAAGCTCTGGCCATTCAGGCCACTGGCGGCCACCGCCAGGATCAGCGACGACGGGCCCGACAGCGGCACCACCTGCACCCCGGCCGCGTGCGCCGCCTGCACCAGGTCGGCCCCGGGGTCGGCCACGCCCGGCAGGCCGGCTTCCGAGATCAGGCCCAAGTCATGGCCTTGCAGGGCCGGTTGCAGCAGGGCCTGAAGTGCCGCGTGCTGCGCCTTGGGGTCGGTCGTGGTGCGCCCCCCCTTGGGCGGGCGGGGCAGCACCTGCACGTCATGCTGCTGCAAGGGCGCCTTGAGCGGGCACACGGCGTCCACCCGTTTCAGGAAGGCCCGGGTGGTCTTGGCGTTTTCGGCCACCCAGTGGGTCAGTTGCGATGCGGCTTCGATCACGCCCTGGGGCAGCACGGCCTGCAGCGGTGGCTGGGCTTGGCCTTCGGGCACGCAGCCCAGGTCCAGGGTGTTGGGGATCAGCAGCAGGCGGCCTTTGGGCATCGGGGTCGAGGGCATGTCGGGCGGGGAATGTGGTGGGGGTCAGGCGGCCAGTGGGTCCAGGCCCATCTCGCGCAGCAGGCGGGCCACGGCGATCATGGGCAGCCCGATCAGGGTGGTGGGATCGTCAGATCGCACCTCGCTCAGCAGGGCAATGCCCAGGCTTTCCACCTTGGCGCTGCCAGCGCAATCGAAGGGCTGCTCCAGCGCCAGGTAGCGTTCGATGGTGGCCTCGCTCAGGGTGCGGAAGGTCACGGCCACCGAGTGCACCTCGGTGCGGGCGTGCTGTCTGCCGGTGCGCAGCACGGTCAGGGCCGTGTGGAAGTGAACCGTCTGCCCGCTCATGGCGCGCAACTGGGTGGTGGCCCCGGCGTGGTTGCCGGGCTTGCCCAGGCATTGGCCAGCCAGGTCGGCCACCTGGTCCGAGCCGATCACCACCACATCGGCCTCGCCGCGCTCGGCCATCAGTTCGGCCACGCGGCGGGCTTTGGCCCGCGACAGCCGCTCGGCCAGGGCCCGCGGGGCTTCGCCGGGCAGGGGGCTTTCGTCGATGTCGGGGCTGCAGGTGTCAAAGGGCAGGTGCAATCGGCTCAGCAATTCGCGCCGGTAGGGCGAACTCGAGCCCAGCACCAGGCGGGGCAGGGCGGGGGCGTGCATGGCGGCATTGTCCCGCATGCAGCCCTGCAAACCCCTACACTTGCGGCCATGAAATCCCGTGAACCCCGCCCCCTGAACCCGCGCAAGCTGGACATCGGGGCTTTCATCGAAACCCAGGCCCCGCTGGCGGGCGAATTGCCCCTGACCGAGGCGCAGCGCCTGGCTGCCGGTCTGGCCCCCGAAGTGCCCGCCGCCAACATGCCGCCCGTGCGCTGGCAAGCGGTGGGTGTGCTGGTGCCTCAGCGCGTGGGCGCTCCGCACCTGTGGCTTCAACTGGACGCCGAGGCCCGCCTGCCCTGGACCTGCCAGCGCTGCCTGCACCCGGTGGACATCGAGGTGGCGGTCAGCCGCCGCATCCGCTTTGTGGCCGACGAGGCCCTGGCGGCCAGCCTGGACGCTGATTCCGACGAAGACGTGCTGGAACTCAGCCGCAGTTTCGACCTGCTGGAGCTGGTCGAAGACGAGCTGATCATGGAGTCGCCCATCGTGCCGTTCCATGACGAGTGTCCCGAGCAGCCTCGCATGTCGGTGCAGGATGCCGATTTCGACGGCGACGAGCCAGCGCCCGAAGCCGGTGATGCGCCCGGTGCCGAAGGTGATGCGGCGGGGGCGGCGCCCCGTGGTGGCAAACCCAATCCCTTCGCCGTGCTGGCCCAGCTCAAGGTTCGCAAAACCGAGGGCGACAGCGAAGGCTGAATGCCAGCTTGAGAAAACCCTCGGTTTCATGCTAGAATCGATGGTTTTCGAGATCAACCCGTGCCAGGTTTGACGCGATCAGCCTGTGCGCCTCGAGCAACGCCCTGTTCATTTTTGAGCAGGGAGGCTTGCAGCAAGGCGCACACCAAGGGCTGCCGCTGGTGGATCTGGTGCTCATGCCGGGGCAGGTGCCCTGGTCTTTCGGAGTCCATCATGGCCGTTCAACAGAACAAGAAGTCGCCCTCCAAGCGTGGCATGCACCGCTCGCACAATGCACTGGTTGTTCCAGGCATTGCCGTTGAGCCAACCACCGGCGAAACCCACCTGCGTCACCACATCAGCCCCACCGGCTTCTACCGTGGTCGCAAGGTCCTCAAGACCAAGGCCGACGCCTGATTTTCACGGGTGATTCAAGGGCGGTGCCTCACCACCCTTGCGAAATCCTTTGATCTGTGTGAGGCTGGCTTTGGCCAGCAGTCGCACCCTCCAGGGCTGGTTGAGCCGACATTGTCGTCGGTTCTCCGGCCCATGGTCATTCCAGGGCTGACCGGCGTGTGCCGGCGTCGGCCCTTTCTCGTGCCCAACGCACCGTACCCATGAGCACCAACACTGTCCCCGTGTCTCCTGCTGTGGCAGGGGCGGCGCGGTCCGCTCTCCCTGATCTGCAAGGCCCCGTGCGCATCGCCGTGGACTGCATGGGGGGAGACCATGGCCCGTCCGTGACCTTGCCCGCGTGCAAGGCCTTCCTCGACAAGCACCCTGAGGCCCACCTGGTGCTCGTGGGCCTGCCCGATGCGCTGGCGCCGGCCAAGGGCTGGCAGCGCGTCACGCTGGTCGAAGCCTCCGAAGTCGTCACCATGGAAGACTCGGTGGAAATCGCCCTGCGCCGCAAGCGCGATTCCTCCATGCGTGTGGCCATCAGCCAGGTCAAGCCGGCCGATGGCGTGGCTGCCGCGCATGCGTGCGTGTCGGCCGGCAACACCGGCGCCCTGATGGCGGTGGCGCGTTACGTGCTTAAGACCATCGAAGGCATCGACCGCCCGGCCATCGCCACGGTCATGCCCAACCAGAAGGACGGCTTCACCACCGTGCTCGACCTGGGTGCCAACGTCGACTGCTCGGCCGAGCACCTCATGCAGTTCGCCCTCATGGGCTCGGCCCTGGTGGCGGCGGTCGAAGGCCGCGAAAGCCCCACGGTCGGCCTGCTGAACATCGGTGAAGAGGTCATCAAGGGCAACGAAGTCATCAAGCAGGCGGGCGAATTGCTGCGCAAGGCCCATGCCGCAGGCGTCATCAACTTCCATGGCAACGTCGAAGGCAACGACATCTTCAAGGGCACGACCGATCTGGTCGTGTGCGATGGCTTTGTCGGCAATGTGGCGCTCAAGACCGCCGAAGGCCTGGCCACGCTGTTCGCCAACGTGATCAAGCAGGAGTTTACCTCCAGCATCTTCAGCAAACTGGTGGCCATCGTCGCGCTTCCGGTGCTTTCTTCGTTCAAGAAGCGCATGGATCACCGCCGCTACAACGGCGCGGCCCTGCTGGGCCTGCGCGGTCTGGTCTTCAAGAGCCACGGCTCGGCTGATGCATATGCATTCGAGCATGCGCTCAATCGCGCCTATGATGCGGCCCGACATCGTTTGCTGGACCGGGTGCAGGACAGAATCGCCGCAGCCGTGAGCAGTCTGCCAGCCGAGGGTGTCAATTCCGTCGACAACTCACAAGGTACTGTCGCCGCGAGTGCCCCACAGACCCCCGTGGGGCGCGTGGCCTGACCTCGACTCAATGACCACATCCCCCCTGGTGCCAGGCGGGGGCGCGGTGAGCACCCCCCAGCGGGTGTTCTCGCGCATCGCCGGCACAGGCAGTTTCCTGCCACCCCGTTGCCTGAGCAATCAGGCCCTGGCCGATCAGCTTGCCCAAGACGGCATCGAAACTTCCGATGCCTGGATCGTGGAGCGCACGGGCATCCGCCAGCGTCACTTTGCCGAGCCGGATGTCACGTCCAGCATGCTGGGTGCCGAGGCGGCCCGCCGCGCCATCGAGGCCGCCGGCTGCCAGCCCCAGGACATCGACCTGATCATCTGCGCCACGTCCACCCCGGACATGGTCTTTCCCTCGACCGCCTGCCTGATCCAGCGCACGCTGGGCATCAGCGGTGGCCCAGCCTTCGACGTGCAGGCTGTGTGCTCGGGCTTCATCTACGCGCTCACGCTGGCCGATGCCATGATCCGCACGGGTACGGCCCGCAAGGCGCTGGTGGTGGGGGCCGAGGTGTTCTCGCGCCTGCTCAATTTCAAGGACCGCACCACCTGTGTGCTGTTCGGAGATGGCGCGGGCGCCGTGGTGCTCGAAGCCTCCAGCGAGCCGGGCATTGTGGCCAGCGCGCTGCACGCTGACGGCCGCCATGCCGACATCCTGTGCACCCCGGGCACCATCGCGGGTGGCCAGGTGCTGGGTGACCCCTTCCTGCGCATGGAAGGGCAGGCCGTGTTCAAGCTGGCCGTGTCGGCCCTCGACACCACCACCGCCGAAGTGCTGGCCCAGGCCGGTCGCTCGGTGGAATCGGTCGACTGGCTGATCCTGCATCAGGCCAACATCCGCATCATGCAGACGGCGGCCAAAAAGCTGAAGCTGCCCATGGAGCGCGTGCTGGTCACCGTCGATCGCCATGGCAACACCTCGGCGGCCTCCATCCCGCTGGCGCTCGATTGCGGCGTCCGCGAGGGCCGCATCCACCGCGGCCAAAGCCTGCTGCTGGAAGGCATGGGCGGCGGCTTCACCTGGGGTGGGGTGCTGATTGACTACTGACAATCAACCTTGTCAACCACCGCATCGCGGCACGCACCGCCACTGGTTCCGTCCGGTTTGACCAGTAAGATGCGCGCCACGTGCAGCCGGTGGCCTCGTGCCGCTGCCTGCCTCGGGCCGATGCCTCGGCCCGGATCACGATCCGAACACAGAGCAAGACCATGACCGCATTCGCATTCGTTTTCCCCGGCCAGGGCTCCCAGGCCGTGGGCATGCTGGACGCCTGGGGCGATCACCCCGCCGTGCGCGCCACCCTGGCCGAGGCCTCCGAAGCCCTGGGTGAAGACATCGCCGCCCTGATCGCACAAGGCCCCAAGGAAAGCCTGGACCTGACCACCAACACGCAGCCCGTGATGCTGACGGCTGGTGTGGCCTGCTGGCGCGCCTGGCTGGCCGAAACCGGCTTGCAGCCCGCCCTGGTGGCCGGCCATTCGTTGGGTGAATACTCGGCCCTGGTGGCCGCTGGCGCCCTGAGCCTGAAAGATGCCCTGCCGCTGGTGCGCTTCCGTGCGCAGGCCATGCAGGAAGCCGTGCCCGTGGGCACCGGTGGCATGGCCGCCATCCTGGGCATGGACGCCGAGGCCGTGAAGGCCGGTTGCGCCCAAGCCGCTGCCGCCGTGGGCGAGCCGGTCGAAGCCGTGAACTTCAACGACCCCAAGCAGACCGTGATCGCGGGCACCAAGGCCGCCGTCGAGAAGGCCTGCGAAGTGCTGAAGGCGGCCGGCGCCAAGCGCGCGCTGCCGCTGCCCGTGTCGGCGCCGTTCCACTCCAGCCTGATGAAGCCCGCGGCCGAGCGCCTGAAGGGCCAACTGGCCGCCACGGCCTTTGCGGCCCCGGCCATCGCCGTGCTGAACAACATCGATGTGGCCACCGCCACCGAGGTCGACGCCATCCGTGACGCCCTGTATCGCCAGGCCTTTGGTCCCGTGCGCTGGGTGGAAAGCATCCAGGCCATGAAGGCCCGCGGCATCACCCACGTCATCGAGTGCGGCCCGGGCAAGGTGCTGGCCGGCATGGTCAAGCGCATCGACGGCGAACTCGTGTCCACCACCATCTTCGACCCGGCCTCCCTGCAGGAAGCCAAGGGTCTGATCCAGGGAGCAGCATGAGCACCCCCCGCATCGCACTGGTCACCGGCGCCAGCCGCGGCATTGGCGCCGCCATCGCCGCCACCCTGGCCCAGCAGGGCTTCAAGGTCATCGGCACCGCCACTTCGGAAGGCGGCGCGCAGAACATCTCGGCCGCGCTGTCGGCCCATGAGGGCAGCAAGGGCGTCGTGCTGAACGTGAACGATGGCGCTGCCGTCGAAGCCCTGATCGATGGCATCGTCAAGGAATACGGCGGCCTGCACGTGCTGGTCAACAACGCCGGCATCACCCGTGACACCCTGGCCATGCGCATGAAGGACGACGACTGGGACGCCGTGCTGGACACCAACCTCAAGGCCGTGTTCCGCTGCGCCCGCGCCGTCATGCGCCCCATGATGAAGCAGCGCTTTGGCCGCATCATCAACATCACCTCGGTGGTGGGGGCCAGTGGCAACCCTGGCCAGGCCAATTACGCGGCCGCCAAGGCGGGTGTGGCCGGCATGACCCGCGCCCTGGCGCGCGAGCTGGGCAGCCGCAACATCACGGTCAACTGCGTGGCCCCCGGCTTCATCGACACCGACATGACCAAGGCCCTGTCGGATGAGCAGCACACCGCGCTGAAGGCGCAGATCCCGCTGGGCCGTCTGGGCCAGCCGGAAGACATTGCCGAAGCCGTCGCCTTCCTGGCCTCGGACAAGGCTGCTTACATCACCGGGACGGAATTGCACGTCAACGGTGGCATGTTCATGTGATCGAGGCCTTGTAAGGGGAGCCTCTTTTTCATCCGCTCCGGCTGAAAACGTATTGTCTTGTTTCAGCCGGTAGAATCACCCCTGTTTTTCACCCTCCTGGAGGAGTCATGAGCGATATCGAAGCACGCGTCAAGAAGATCATTGCCGAACAACTCGGTGTGGCCGAGTCTGAAGTCACCAACGAAAAGGCCTTCGTGGCCGACCTGGGCGCAGACTCCCTGGACACCGTCGAACTGGTGATGGCCCTCGAAGACGAGTTCGGCATCGAGATCCCCGACGAAGAAGCTGAAAAGATCACCACCGTGCAATTGGCGATCGATTACGCCAAGGCCCACGCCAAGGCCTGATCTTCTTCACGCGCGCAGGGCCCTTCGGGGCCTTGTTTGTATCCAATCATTTAATCTCTGCACATGACCCGTCGTCGCGTCGTCGTCACCGGCCTGGGCCTCGTCACCCCTGTGGGCAACACAGTGGCCGAGTCCTGGCAGAACCTTGTGGCCGGACAGTCCGGCATCGACACCATCACCCGGTTCGATGCCTCTGCCATGGCCACCCGGTTCGCCGGTGAGGTCAAGGGCTTCAAGATCGAGGATTACATCCCCGCCAAGGAAGCCCGCCACATGGACACCTTCATTCACTACGGCCTGGCTGCATCCATCCAGGCCGTGCAGGATGCGGGCCTGCCCACAGGCGAAGCCCTGAGCCCTGAACTGGCCGAGCGCATCGGCTGCATGGTCGGCTCCGGCATTGGCGGCCTGCCCATGATCGAAGCCACCCACAAGGACTACACCGAGAAAGGCCCGCGCCGCATCTCGCCGTTCTTCGTGCCGGCCTCCATCATCAACATGATCTCGGGTCATGTGTCCATCCAGTGCGGCTTCAAAGGCCCCAACCTGGCCATCGTGACCGCCTGCACCACAGGCCTGCACAGCATCGGTCAGGCCGCCCGCATGATCGAATACGGTGACGCCGATGTCATGGTGGCTGGCGGCGCCGAATCGACCGTGTCGCCGCTGGGCATTGGTGGTTTTGCCGCCGCCCGTGCGCTGTCGAGCCGCAATGACGACCCCAAGACGGCCTCGCGCCCCTGGGACAAGGACCGCGACGGCTTCGTGCTGGGCGAAGGTGCCGGCGTGATGGTGCTCGAAGAGTACGAACACGCCAAGGCCCGTGGCGCCCGCATCTATGCCGAAGTGGCCGGTTTCGGCATGAGCGCCGACGCCTTCCACATGACTGCGCCCGATGTGAACGGCCCCAGCCGCTCCATGCAGGCGGCCCTGCGCAACGCCGGCATCAATGCCGACGAAGTGCAGTACCTGAACGCGCACGGCACGTCCACCCCGCTGGGTGACGTCAACGAAACGAACGCCATCAAGAACACCTTTGGTGCCCACGCCAAGAACCTGGTCGTCAACTCGACCAAGTCCATGACGGGTCACCTGCTGGGTGGTGCCGGTGGCATCGAATCGGTGTTCACCGTGCTGGCCATCCACCATCAGGTGTCGCCGCCCACCATCAACATCTTCAATCAGGATCCCGAGTGTGATCTCGATTACTGCGCCAACACCGCGCGCGAAATGAAGATCGATGCGGCGCTGAAGAACAACTTCGGCTTCGGTGGCACCAACGGTTCGCTGGTGTTCAAGCGCGTCTGAGTTTTTGATCATGGTCTGACCTGACGCTGCGGGCCTGGGCGTCGGTCAGCTTGTCTGCACATGCCCGAGCCTCAAAGCCCCCGCGGGGGCCCATCTCTCATCTGGCACCTGCCTGCGCCTTCGGCGCGGCAGGTGTTCGTCTTTCGTGCCGCTTGCGGTGCTTTGACCCTGCTCGCCCTGGTCTGGTGGGGCTCGTTGATTCGGGATGTGCTGCAGGGGCGGGCGATGCTGGCCGCTGTGCCTCTGTCGTTCACGGCCTTGGGCCTGTGGGCGCTGGAAGTGCGTCGGCAGATCCGCCACCTCCGCCAGGCGCCTGATCTGGAGCTGCACTGGTGGCCCGCCCGTGAAGATGCCTTGGCCGGCTGGTTCACGCCGCAAGGCTCGCCCGCCGAGTTGCGGGTGCTGGCCGATGTGGGGCACTGGGTGTGGCTGCGCTGTCGCGTCGGAGGGCGTTCGCACTGGCGGGTGGTGCAGTCGCGCCATCTTTCTACCCCCTTGCGGTGGAGACTGTTCCGTGTAGCCCCTGAAGCAGTGGCATCATCGGGTCTTCCCGATTCCGAAAGCATCCCGGTGCAGTCTGTCCGTTCCTCGTCTGCCCCCGTGCCTGCGCCTTCCGCGGCACCGGCCGACGCGCCTTCCATGCGGAGGCGTGCGTGAGCGCATCCGGAGACGACACGGTGCCCGCGCTCAACCCGAACATCGGGCTGGCGGGCAGCGACCTGGGGGCAGTGGCTGCGCCCCAGGCCTTCGTGGATGTCGACGCGCCGCTGGTGCAGCGTGTGCAGCGTGGCGACCAGAAAGCCTTCGAAATGCTGGTGGTCAAGTACCGCCGACGCATCGAGCGCCTGATCGCCCGCATGGTGCGCGACGTCGACCTGGTGGAAGACATCACGCAGGAAACCTTCATCCGGGCCTACAAGGCACTGCCGCAGTTTCGCGGTGAAAGCGCCTTCTACACCTGGCTGTACCGCATCGGTGTGAACACGGCCAAGAAGGCCATGGTGCAGCTCAAGCGTGACCCGGTGCTCACCGAGGCCGCGTTGGGTGGTGCCTCGGACGACGACGAAGACGCCCCGCGTCGCGAAAACGACATCACCGATGGCGAAACGCCCGAATCGGTGCTGGCCACCCGCCAGATCGCCAACACGGTGAACCAGGCCATCGAAGCCTTGTCTGAAGATCTGCGCCAGGCCATCACCCTGCGCGAGATCGAGGGCCTGAGCTACGAAGAGATCGCCGAGCTCATGAACTGCCCGATCGGCACCGTGCGTTCACGCATCTTCCGCGCGCGCGAATCCATCGCGCAGAAACTGCGGCCGCTGCTCGACACCCGGGGTACCCAGCGCTGGTGATCAGGGTTTTCCCTTGTTTGTGAAAATTTGTCGAAACCGGGGTGAACTTTCGCCGCCGCAGCGCGTCTAGAGAGCATGTGGGCCTGACGGCCTTTTGTTCCATACGAGGTGACGCATGGCAGACCGTCCTCATGACGAGGCAATCTCCTTCGAATCGCTGTCGGCATTGATCGACAACGAGGCCACCGATCGCGAAGTGCACCGAGCCGTGCAAGCCTGGCGTGATCAACCTGAAGCGCGTGAGCGCTGGAGCACCTACCAGCTGATCGGCGACACCCTGCGCGCCGAGGGTCTGGCCCGCGGCGGTCGCAGCGATGCCGATTTTCTGGCCAGTCTGCGCGGTCGGCTCGACGCCGAACCTGTGGTTTTCGCGCCCCAGGCCGCC
>JBEGRT010000244.1:0-2730 GCA_041180305.1 Pseudomonadota bacterium | reverse complement strand
TTCAAGCTGATGAAGGTGGCCGGTGCCTACTGGCGCGGCGACCACCGCAACGAGCAGCTGCAGCGCGTGTACGGCACGGCCTGGACCAGCAAGGACGACCTGCAGCTGTACCTGACCCGCCTGGAAGAAGCCGAAAAGCGCGACCACCGCAAGCTGGGCAAAGAGCTGGACCTGTTCCACATCGACGAGCACGCCCCGGGCGTGGTGTTCTGGCACCCCAAGGGCTGGACGGTGTGGCAGGCGGTCGAGCAGTACATGCGCCAGGTCTACCGCGACAACGGCTACCAGGAAGTCAAGGGCCCGCAGATCATCGACAAGACCCTGTGGGAGAAGACCGGCCACTGGGACAAGTACCGCGAGAACATGTTCACCACGGAGTCGGAAAAGCGCGACTACGCGCTCAAGCCGATGAACTGCCCCGGTCACATCCTGATCTTCAACCAGGGCATCAAGAGCTACCGCGACCTGCCCATCCGTTACGGCGAGTTCGGTCAGTGCCACCGCAACGAACCCACCGGTGGCCTGCACGGCATCATGCGCGTGCGCGGCTTCACGCAGGACGACGGCCACGTCTTTTGCACCGAAGACCAGATCCTGCAGGAGTGCGTCGATTTCACAGCCTTGCTGCAGAAGGTGTACGCCGATTTCGGCTTCACCGACATCATCTACAAGGTGGCCACGCGCCCTGAAAAGCGCATCGGTTCCGACGAGGTGTGGGACAAGGCCGAGCAGGCCCTGATGGAGTCGCTGCGCGCGACGAACAGCGAGTTCCAGATCGCTCCGGGCGATGGTGCTTTCTATGGCCCCAAGATCGAATACACGCTGAAAGATGCGCTGGGCCGCCACTGGCAGTGCGGCACCATCCAGGTCGACTTCTCCATGCCCGAGCGCCTGGGCGCCGAGTACGTGACCGAAGCCAGCGATCGCAAGCACCCGGTCATGCTGCACCGAGCCATCCTGGGCTCGCTCGAGCGCTTCATCGGCATCCTGATCGAGCAGCATGCCGGCGCCTTGCCGGTGTGGCTGTCGCCCGTGCAGGCCGTGGTGCTGAACATCACCGATGCGCAGGCCGATTACGCCCGCGATGTGGCGGCCGCGCTGTCCAAGGCGGGCATCCGCACCAAGCTGGATACCCGCAACGAGAAGATCACCTACAAGATCCGCGAGCACGCGATGCAGAAGGTGCCGTACTTCATCGTGCTGGGTGACAAGGAGAAGGAAGCCGGTGCCGTGGCTGTGCGTGCCCGTGGCAACCAGGATCTGGGTGTGATGTCGCTCGACACCCTGGTGCAGACGGTGCAGCAGGCGGTCAGCGAGCGTCGCTGACCGGATCGGGCAACCACTGGCGCAGCATGCGCGCCAGTGCGGGCAAGTCGAAGGGCTTGCTCAGGTGCTCGTTCATGCCCGCCTCCAGGCAGCGTTGCCTGTCCTCGGGGGCGGCATTGGCGGTCATCGCCAGGATGGGCAGGTGCTGCCAGCGCGGCTGCTGCCTGATCCTTCGCGTGGCCTCCAGCCCGTCCATCACGGGCATCTGCATGTCCATCAGCACCAGCGCCACATCTTCCCGCTCAAGCACATCCAGGGCTTCCTGGCCGTGCTCGGCGGTCAGCACCTGCAGGTTCATCAGTTGCAGCAGCTCGACCGCCAGCGCGCGGTTCAAGGCATTGTCTTCCACCAGCAGCACCCGCTGCCCATTGAGGCTGGGTGTCAGGCTCTCCTGGGACGGTGGATGACTCGGCAGGGGCGCGGGGGGTGACTCAGCATCGGCTTGTGGTTCCAGCAGTGGCCATTCGGCCCAGAACAGCGAGCCTTGTCCCTCCGTGCTGTGCAGGCCGATCTGGCCGCCCATCAGTTCGACCAGGCGGCGACTGATCGCCAGGCCCAGCCCGGTGCCGCCGTGGCGGCGCGTGGTCGAGTTGTCGGCCTGCTGGAAATGTTCGAACAGGCGAGCCTGCGCATCGGTGCCGATGCCGATGCCGGTGTCCTGCACCTCCACGCGCAGGCGGTTGGGGTGCTCTTGGGGCACCAGCAGGCGCACATCGACACGCCCCTGTTCGGTGAACTTCACGGCGTTGCTGATCAGGTTCAGCAGCACCTGACCCACGCGCAGTGGGTCGCCCAGGCAGGTGTCAGGCACGCTCGGGTGAGCCTCGGTGTGCAGGGTCAGGCCCTTGTCGCGTGCTGGGGTTTCGAGGGTCCAGACCACCTGTGTCATCACGTCGCGCGGCGCATAGCGGCGCTGCTCAAGTTCCAGTTTGCCGGCTTCGATCTTGGAGAAGTCGAGGATGTCGCTGATGATGCCCAGCAGCAGTTTGCTGGCGCCATGCAGCTTGTGCAGGTGTTCCTGCTGCTGCGGGCTGAGTGGTGAGCGCTGCAACAGGGTGCCCAGGCCGATGATGGCGTTCAGGGGCGTGCGGATCTCGTGGCTCATGGTGGCCAGGAAGCGGCTCTTGGCCTGGTTGGCTGCTTCAGCGGCTTCACGAGCCCGGTGCAGTGGTGTGACGTCCTGCAGCGTGATCACGAGCCCATCGTCGAGCAGTTGCCCGCCGATCTGCAGGGTCAGCACCTGGCCATCCGTGCGGTGCACGGTGTATTCGCGCGCCACCACTTCACCTTGTCGGTGTGAGGCGTCCGCGATGTCCTGTGCCCAGCGTTCGACCACCCATGCACGGTATTGCGGGTCGGGGTAGGCTTGCTCGAACCAGCGCCCCGGGTCGCGGATGTCGTCGG
>JBEGRT010000243.1:0-2983 GCA_041180305.1 Pseudomonadota bacterium | reverse complement strand
GCATCGAACTGCACAACCTGGCCATCACCCGAGGCCATGGCCACGCCGGAAGGCGTGACGGCCAGGCTCAGAGGGCCCTGCGCTGAACCCACCTTGGCCGACCAGGCCACCTGCGCCGTGCGCGAGGGCTTGAAATCTTCCAGCGGGGTGGGCTTGGGGCGGCTGGAACCACTGCAGGCTGCCAGCGCAGCCAACACGGCCACAGACAGCACAAGGCGGGCAGACGCACCGCGGGCAGCAACGATTCGGCGGAGTGAAAGGGTCATGGGCGATCAGTTCTGGGCCGGCAGGCTCACGTTGGGAGCCGTGAGTTTCAGTGCACCATCAGCAGGCGGTTCACCCAGCGCAGTGAGCTTGCCTTCAATGAATCGACGGTATTCGACCTTGGCATCCATGGCCTTGTAGGCCTCCTGGTACGCCTTCAAGGCCTCATCCTTCTTGCCTTGGGCCTGCAGGATGTCGCCACGGCGATCGGCGGCCAGGGCCTTGAATTCTTCGGGCACGCTCGCCGACACCACGGACAGGGCCTCGTCATACTTTTTCTGATCCAGCAGAACTCCGGCCAGACGCAGGCGGCCCACAGCCGCCAGGTTCGGATTCTTGCCCGAATCGACCAGCCATTGCAGGGCCGCACGGCCTTCGTCGGACTTGCCCTTGCTCACCAGGGTCTGAGCGGCCAGCAAGGCACCTTGCTCGGACAAGGTGGTGCCGCCGTACTGCCCCTTGAGGTCAGAGAACACGCGCTGAACCTTGTCGGCATCGCCTTGCACTGCGGCCCGATCGAGCTCTTCATACATGCCGGCGGCTTTGGCTGCGCGGTCGGTCTGCCAGTACTGGTAGCCAGTCCAGCCAGCGTAGGCGGCCACGGCGGCGGCCAGCACCCAGCTGATCAGGTTGCCGTAGGTTTTCCAGAAATGCTTGAACTGGTCCAGCTGTTCCTGCTGCTCGAGGTCGTACGTCGCCATGGTTGTGATTCTTCTCTCGGAGCCCAATGAAAAGGTTGTGGCCGATTATGACCGATGCGCCTGCAGACGCCCGGCCCACTGTGCAGCCTGCGCCATGGGCTCGGTGCACTGCTCGCCGTTGCCACGCAGGGGCTTGACGGTGACCAGGCCCTGAGCCACTTCATCAGGGCCGAACACCAGCGCAAACTGCGCCCCGCTGGCATCGGCCTTCTTGAACTGTGACTTCATGCTGGCCGGGCCTTCCTTGCCCGCCGGGTTCAGCACCACGCGCGCACCTTGGGCGCGCAGGGCCTCCAGAGTGGTCATGACCTGGGCCACCGGCACACCGGCCAGGGTGATGGCGAAGGCATCGGGGGCTTCGGGCTGCGGGCCCTTGCCCAGTTCTTCGACCAGCAGCAGCAGGCGCTCGATGCCCAGGCCCCAGCCCACGGCCGGCGCGGGCTTGCCGCCCAGCTGCTCGATCAGACCGTCGTAGCGGCCGCCGCCACACACAGTCCCTTGCGAGCCCAGGCGCTCGGTGACCCACTCGAACACCGTGAGGTTGTAGTAGTCCATGCCGCGTACCAGGCGCGGGTTGACGCGGTAGGCAATGCCAGCCGCATCCAGCGTGGACTTGACGGCTTCGAAGTGGGCCAGCGAGGCCTCACCCAGGAAGTCGATCAGCTGAGGGGCCGCCTCGACCACGGCCTGCATGGCCGGGTTCTTGGTGTCGAGGATGCGCAGCGGGTTGGTGTGCAGGCGGCGCTTGCCGTCTTCATCGAGCAGCTCGGCGTGGGCCTGCAGGTGCTGGATCAGGGCTTCGCGGTGGGCCTTGCGTTCTTCAGGCTGCCCAAGGCTGTTGATCTCCAGGCGCACATCGGTGCCCACCTCGATGCCCAGGTCGCGCCACAACGCAGCGCTCATCAGGATGATTTCGGCATCGACATCGGGGCCGGCAAAGCCCAGCACCTCGGCGCCCACCTGGTGGAACTGGCGGTAACGGCCTTTCTGCGGGCGTTCGTGCCGGAACATGGGGCCGATGTAGTACAGGCGCTTGCCGCCCTCGTACAGGAAGCTGTGCTCGTTCATGGCGCGCACCACGCCTGCCGTGCCTTCTGGGCGCAGCGTGAGCTTGTCGCCGTTCAGGCTGTCTTCGAAGGAATACATTTCCTTTTCGACGATGTCGGTCACCTCGCCCAGGCCTCGCACGAACAGGGCCGTGGGCTCGACGATGGGCGTGCGAACGTTCAGGTAGCCATAGCGGCGCATCAGGGCGCGCACCTTGTCTTCCAGCCATTCCCAGCGCGCCGAATCCGGCGGCAGGATGTCGTTCATGCCTTTGATGGCTTTGAGCTGTTCAGCCATGGGTCTCTTTTTCTGAAATGCGGTTCAGGGGCCGGCGCCAGCGCCCTGCCCCACAGGTTCAGGCCGAGGCCTGGTTGCCGAATCGGCGCTCGACGTACTGGTCGACGAGGGCCTGGAATTCGCGGGCGATGCCCTCGCCGCGCAGGGTCAGGGCCTTCTCGCCGTCGATGAACACCGGGGCCGCCGGGGCCTCGCCGGTACCGGGCAGGCTGATGCCGATGTCGGCATGCTTGCTTTCGCCGGGGCCGTTGACGATGCAGCCCATCACGGCCACCTTCATGTTCTCGACGCCGGGGTACTTCAGCTTCCACACCGGCATCTGCGCGCGCAGGAAGTCGTCGATCTGCTTGGCCAGTTCCTGGAAGGTGGTGCTGGTGGTGCGGCCGCAGCCGGGGCAGGCGGTGACGCTGGGGACGAATCTTCTCAGCCCAAGCGACTGCAAAATTTCAGACGCGATGACGACTTCCTGCGTGCGGGCTTCGCCGGGTTGCGGCGTCAGCGACACGCGGATGGTGTCGCCAATGCCCTCCTGCAGCAGCACGGCCAGCGCGACGCTGGAGGCCACCGTTCCCTTGACTCCCATGCCGGCCTCGGTGAGGCCCAGGTGCAGCGCGTAGTCGGAGCGCTTCGCCAGCGCGCGGTACACGCTGATCAGGTCCTGCACGCCGCTCATC
>JBEGRT010000242.1:0-2655 GCA_041180305.1 Pseudomonadota bacterium | reverse complement strand
ACGAGATCATCAAGCCGCAATACGCCATCCAGCGGCTCTACGAGCTGACCAAGGACCGCGACACCTACATCACGACCGAAGTCGGCCAGCATCAGATGTGGGCGGCGCAGTTCTACCGCTTCCAGGAGCCGCGGCGCTGGATCAACAGCGGTGGCCTGGGCACGATGGGCGTGGGCCTGCCGTATGCAATGGGTATCAAACTGGCGAAGCCGGATGCAGACGTGTTCTGCATCACTGGCGAAGGCTCGATCCAGATGTGCATCCAGGAGCTGTCGACCTGCAAGCAGTACAACACCCCGGTGAAGGTGCTGTCGCTGAACAACCGCTACCTGGGCATGGTGCGCCAGTGGCAGCAGCTGGAATACTCTGGCCGCTACTCGCACTCTTACATGGACGCGCTGCCTGACTTCGTCAAGCTGGCCGAGGCCTATGGCCACGTGGGCATGCTGATCGAGCGTCCGGCCGATGTGGAAGGTGCCCTGAAGGAAGCCATCAAGATCAAGGACCGCTCCGTGTTCCTGGACATCCGCACCGACCCCACCGAAAACGTGTGGCCCATGGTGCAGGCTGGCAAGGGCATCTCCGAGATGCTGCTGGGCTCCGAGGAGCTGTGACCGTTCACTGAACACCAAGACCCCGAGCCATTCGGGGCCCCGGGCGGTGCGCTTGCCGGTGCGTCGCCACGGGGTCAAACCTCAAGCCCCTGGGGGGCTGACAGGTGGAATGGCACGGGACGCTGCACCCACTTTTCTCATCGCTGCTTCACGGCCACGGCAGGCGGCTTACCGGCCCCTGACTCAAGAGCCTGAAAGGACGATTCCATGAAACACGTCATTGCCCTGCTGCTCGAAAACGAACCCGGCGCCCTGTCGCGCGTGGTGGGCCTGTTCTCGGCCCGCGGCTACAACATCGAAAGCCTGACCGTGGCCCCGACGGAAGACCCGTCGCTGTCGCGCATGACCATCGTGACCACGGGTTCCGATGACGTCGTCGAGCAGATCACCAAGCACCTCAACCGTCTGATCGAAGTCGTCAAGGTGGTGGACCTTTCCGAAGGCCCCTACACCGAGCGCGAACTCATGCTGATCAAGGTGCGTGCTGTCGGCAAGGAGCGCGAAGAAATGAAGCGCATGGCCGACATCTTCCGTGGCCGCATCATCGATGTCACGGACAAGACCTACACCATTGAACTCACGGGTGATGCGTCCAAGCTCGATGCCTTCCTTGAAGCCATCGACCGCGCAGCCATCCTGGAAACCGCACGCACCGGTACCAGCGGGATCGGTCGTGGCGAGCGCATCCTGCGCGTCTGAGCCTGACAGCGAACACCGCTTCGGTTCAACCCATCGACCCCGCAACAATCTTCCCAGTTATCTGTTGGAGCTGACAATGAAAGTCTATTACGACAAGGACGCCGACCTGAGCCTGATCAAGGGCAAGAACGTCACCATCGTGGGTTACGGCTCGCAAGGCCACGCCCACGCCCAGAACCTGCGTGATTCCGGCGTGAACGTGACCGTCGGTCTGCGCAAGGGTGGCGCTTCGTGGTCCAAGGCCGAAGGCGCTGGCCTGAAGGTCGCCGAAGTCGACGAAGCCGTGAAGGCCGCCGACGTCGTGATGATCCTGCTGCCCGACGAGAACATCCCCGAGGTGTACAACAACAACGTCGCCCCGAACATCAAGAAGGGCGCCACCCTGGCCTTCGCTCACGGCTTCAACGTGCACTACAACCAGGTCGTGCCCCGCGCCGATCTGGACGTGATCATGGTCGCCCCCAAGGGCCCTGGCCACACCGTGCGCTCTGAATACCTCAAGGGCGGCGGCGTGCCTTCGCTGATCGCTGTGTACCAGGACGTGTCGGGCAAGGCCAAGGACATCGCTCTGTCGTACGCTGCGGCCAACGGCGGCACCAAGGGTGGCGTGATCGAGACCAACTTCCGCGAAGAAACCGAAACCGACCTGTTCGGCGAACAGGCTGTGCTGTGTGGCGGCGCTGTCGAACTCGTCAAGATGGGTTTCGAGACGCTGACCGAAGCTGGCTACGCTCCCGAGATGGCCTACTTCGAGTGCCTGCACGAGCTGAAGCTGATCGTCGACCTGATGTACGAAGGCGGCATCGCCAACATGAACTACTCCATCTCCAACAACGCGGAGTATGGCGAGTACGTGACCGGCGTCGAAGTCATCAACGACAAGTCCCGTGAAGCCATGCGCAACGCCCTGAAGCGCATCCAGACCGGCGAATACGCCAAGATGTTCATCCTGGAAGGCAAGACCAACTATCCTTCCATGACCGCCCGCCGTCGTCTGACCGCTGCTCACCCCATCGAGCAAGTCGGCGAACAGCTGCGCGACATGATGCCCTGGATCAAGGCCAACAAGCTGGTGGATCAGTCCAAGAACTGATCGCCGGTTTCAGCCAGTCTGATCCAAGCCGGGCCTGATCCTTCAGGCCCGCACCACACGGGGGACGCAAGTCCCCCGTGTCGTTTCCGGGCACCCCGCCCCCGGGCTGGGGTACAATGCAGACCGATTTTTGTTGCCGCTTCTTCCATGGCCGAATTCCAAGCCCGCAAGCCTTTGCTTGACCCCGAACGGCGTCGCAAGGGCATCTACATCCTTCCCAACCTGTTCACCACGGCAGCCCTGTTCTTT
>JBEGRT010000241.1:0-6521 GCA_041180305.1 Pseudomonadota bacterium | reverse complement strand
GGCGGTTCATCAGCAGGCCCTTGGCCCGGTCGATCACCTTGCGGTCATTCAGGGTGCGGCGGGCGGCGGCCAGTTCGGCTTCCATCCTGGCCAGTCGGGCGGTCTGCGCTTCCAGCAACTCCACCAGCGAGGCCCGGGCCTGCTCTCCGACGCCAGCGTCACTGGTGGGCGGCGGCGTGATGACGGGCGCAGCCTGCGGGGTTTGCTGCGGGTCGAAGAAGCGATCGACCGCGTGGGTGTGGGCCGGTGGGTTGTCGCGCAGCTGGCGCAGCAGGCCTTCGGTGTCGCTGAGTTCCTGCTGAGCCCGTTCGATCTGCTGGCTGCAGTCGGCGCGCATCTGGGCGGTCAGCGCACATTGCAACTGCCAGAGTTCGTCGATGCGTTCGCTGCACACGGTGAACCAGGTGTCGCTCTGCGCGGCATCGAGCGGGGTGTCGGCGCGGGCCGTGCACAGCGTGCGGCGCAGGCGCTCGAGCTGGGCCGAGCCGCTGCTGAGCTGGTGCTGGGCCCAGCGAGCCTTGATGTCGGGGGGCGCGAATTCGTCGAACACCTTGAGGCTGCGCTCCTGGGCGTCGATCAGGTGCACCATGCGCTGGCGGTCACCCTCGTCCAGCTGGCCTGAGGCCAGCAGCAGGGCACCGATGGCCCGCTCCTGGCCGGCCGCCTCCATGCCTTGCAGCAGGTGCACGCAGGCCACCAGCAGGCGCGACACGCGCGGGTTCAGCGTGGCGTCGGCCACCAGGAACACCAGCTCGACCATGCCGGCCAGCAGGCGGCTGAAAGCGGCCACCGAATCATGGGCCGACCAGGCGCGCTGGTCCACCGCGGCACGCAGGCCGCGCAGGGCGTCGAGGTCGAGCAGCACCCAGGCCATCAGCGACAGCATGCGGCTGGACGCGCCCTGTTCGGGCTGGGCCTGGCGCTCGAAGGCTTCGCGCACCTGGGCCTCCAGGCCTTGCGCCTGGCCAATGGCCGCTTGCCGCACGTCGGCAAAGCGCTGACCACCGGAGGCCAGATAGACGCTGGTGGCACCCCGTTCACGCTGCAGGGCGTGGATGAGCTGCCCCAGCACGTCGACCAGCTCGGTGCGGCTGGCCAGGTGCTGGATGGATTCGATGTCGCGCTGGCGGGCGGCCAGCACCACTTGGGAGACGGTCAAGGTCATGGGCATGATTGTGCGACGACTCTGGAGGGCGCATTCCTGGGCCCCTGCGCGATCAGGGGTACCCCAAAAAAAATGGGCACTCTGCCCCGGTCTGGTGTCAGGTGAGCAGAGTGCCGCAGGTGCGCCATCAAGGGCGCCAGGTTTCAGCGGGGGTGGCCGTCATCTGCCCCGTCGGGCGCCTGCGTGGGCGCCGCGATCGGTGTGTGCAGTGCGGCTCTCAGTGGGCCGGGTCCGGACGGATCTCTCAGCCGAGGGTGACGAGCACCTGCCCCTGGTCGACGCGCACCTTGTGGGCGCGCACCGACCAGTCGGCGTTCTCCAGACACTCACCGGTGCGGAGGTCGAAGTGGTGCTTGTACAAAGGGGAGGCCACGACGATGCGATCACCCAGGCTGCCGACCAGGCCGCGCGAGAGCACGTTGGCACCGTTCTTGGGGTCGATGTTGTCGATGGCGAAGAATTGATCGGCGCCCACGCGGAACACCGCGACGGCCTGGCCGTCGACCAGGGCGCACACGCCGGTGTTGGGCACGATCTGGTCAGCGGTGCACACGGGCACGTCGGTCATGGCGGGGGTCTTGAGGATGGCGGCACACATGGGCAGGCTCCTGGGCTCGATGGTGGGTGTGACGTGGCTCGGGGGCGCTCAGGCGTCCAGCGCGTTGCTGGTGGCCTGCTCGCGCTCTTCCGGGCGCGCAGGGCGGATCTGGCCGCGGTCGCGCACGAACTTCACGGTGGCATCCACGGCGTCGCTGTTGACGAAGCTGCGGAAGCGCTGGCGCACCTCGGGGGTGGTCACGGCGCTCTTCCATTCGCACTGGTAGGTGTCGACCACGTGCTGCATCTGGGCTTCCAGCTCGGCCGCGATGCCCAGCTTGTCGTCGATCAGCACGCTCTTGAGGTAGTCCAGGCCACCTTCGAGGTTTTCACGCCAGGTGCTGGTGCGCTGCAGGCGATCACCCGTGCGCACGTAGAACATCAGGAAGCGGTCGATCAGCTGGATCAGCTGGGCCTTGCTCAGGTCAGAGGCGAACAGCTCGGCGTGGCGGGGCTTCATGCCGCCGTTGCCGCACACGTACAGGTTCCAGCCCTTTTCCGTGGCGATCACGCCCACGTCCTTGCCCTGGGCTTCGGCGCATTCGCGGGTGCAGCCCGACACGCCAAACTTGATCTTGTGCGGGGCACGCAGGCCCTTGTAGCGGTTCTCCAGCTCGACACCCAGGCCGATGGAGTCGTCCACGCCGTAGCGACACCAGGTGCTGCCCACGCAGCTCTTGACCGTGCGCAGGCTCTTGCCATACGCGTGGCCCGATTCGAAGCCCGCGGCGATCAGCTCTTCCCAGATGGCGGGCAGCTGCTCGACGCGCGCACCGAACATGTCCACGCGGGCGCCGCCCGTGATCTTGGTGTACAGGCCGTACTTCTTGGCAACCTGGCCCACGGCGATCAGGCCGTCGGGCGTGACCTCACCGCCGGGCATGCGGGGCACGACCGAGTAGGTGCCGTCTTTCTGGATGTTGCCCAGGAAGTAGTCGTTGCTGTCCTGCAGGCTGGCCAGCTGAGGCTTGAGCACGAAGTCGTTCCACACCGAGGCGAAGATGCTGGCGGCAGTCGGCTTGCACACGTCGCAGCCCAGGCCCTTGCCGTGCCTGGCGATCAGATCGTCGAAGGTCTTGATCTCGCCCACGCGGATCAGGTGGAAGAGTTCCTGGCGCGAGTAGGGGAAGTGCTCGCACAGGTGGTTGTTGACGGCCATGCCGCGCTTGGCCATCTCGCTCTTCATGACCTGGGTGACCAGGGGCACGCAGCCGCCGCAGGTGGCGCCGGCCTTGGTGCAGGCCTTCATGTCGCCGATGGTGCAGGTGCCTTCGGCCACGGCCGCGCAGATCTGGCCCTTGGTGACTTTGTTGCACGAGCAGATCTGGGCCGAGTCCGGCAGGGCGTCGGGGCCCAGGCCGGGCTTGGCCTTGCCGTCACTGCTGGGCAGGATCAGGAACTCGGGCTCTTCGGGCAGGGCGATGCCGTTCAGGGCCATCTGCAGCAGGGTGCCGTATTCATCGGCATTGCCCACCAGCACGGCGCCCAGCAGGGTCTTGCCATCGGCGCTGGTGACGATCTTCTTGTAGACCTGCTTGATCTCGTCGACGTACTGGAAGCTGCGGCAGCCCGGGGTCTTGCCATGGGCGTCGCCAATGGAGGCCACATCCACGCCCATCAGCTTGAGCTTGGTGCTCATGTCGGCGCCGGCAAAGCGTGCCGAGGCATCGCCTGCGATGTGCTTCGCAGCCACGCGGGCCATGTCGTAACCGGGGGCCACCAGGCCGTAGGTCATGTCCTGGTAGGCGGCGCATTCGCCCACGGCGTAGATGTCGTGGTCGGCCGTGCGGCAGAACTCGTCGATCACCACGCCGCCACGGGCGCCCACGGCCAGCACGCTCTCGCGGGCCAGTTCGTCACGCGGGCGGATGCCAGCCGAGAACACGATCATGTCGGTTTCCAGGTGGGTGCCATCGGCAAACACCATGCGGTGGCGGGCCGTGGCGCCATCGACGATTTCCGTGGTGTTGCGGCCGGTGTGCACCTTCACGCCCAGGGCTTCGATCTTTTCGCGCAGCACGCGGCCGCCGCCTTCATCGACCTGCACAGCCATCAGGCGCGGTGCGAACTCGACCACATGGGTGTCCAGGCCCATGTCGCGCAGGGCCTTGGCGCATTCCAGGCCCAGCAGGCCGCCGCCCACCACCACGCCGGAGCGGCTCTTGGCGCCGCAGGCCTTCATGCCTTCCAGGTCTTCGATGGTGCGGTACACGAAGACATTGGCGCGGTCGCGGCCGGGCACAGGGGGCACAAAGGGGTAGCTGCCGGTGGCCAGCACCAGCTTGTCATAGGTCAGCGCTTCGCCCTCGGCCGTGGTCACGGTGCGGGTGCGGCGTTCGATTTTGGCGGCCTTGGCGGCCAGGCGCAGCGTGAAGCCGGTCTTGTCGAAAAAGCCGGGCTCGACCAGCGACAGGTCTTCGGCGGTCTTGCCCGAGAAGAACTCCGACAGGTGCACGCGGTCGTAAGCGGGGCGGGGCTCTTCGCAAAGGACAGTGACCTGCGCGCCCTGAATGCCGCTTTCAGCAAGGCTTTCAAGGAACTTGTGGCCCACCATACCGTGGCCGACGACGACAATCTTCATGGCTGCTCCTGGGAAACGGTTGCTGCAGCCGAAGTCGGCGGCCGCGTGGCAACGAGTCATGCGCTGTGGGCGCAATCAATCGGGTGCGGTTCGAGTTGCATCAGCCGTCGGCAGGCGCTCAGCCTGCGGGCCGGAAACCACCTGCGTCAGTGGTGTCGAACCGGGTCTGCCCGAGACCTCGTTGCCTGCGGACGTTTCCTCTCATGCAAACGCTGTGCCAGGCTTGTTGCCCGGGGAAAACGGGGTGCAAGGCAGGTGTTGGCCCCGGTGCGCACCACGCTGGTGCTCAATGCCTTGCGCCACCTTGGTGCGTGCGCAAAAAAGCGCCCGTGACCTGACGGTCAGGGGCGCTGAAAGAGCGACAGCGGCGCAGCGCTGCCACCCGGGCCGCCTCAGGCGGCTTGTCCGATCGGTGTGGCGCCCGGCTGGCGACGTCGCGCCGCCATTTCCCGGCCCATGCCCTTGAGATCCCATTCGCCGATGCGGGTGCGCGCTTGCGGGTAGATCATCGATTCCTCCAGGGCCATGTGGTCCTGGTACAGCGCCCTGAACACCGGGATCGCGGCGCGCAGGTAATCGATGTTGTACCAGTTGTAGCCCGCAGCGATCGCCTCGATCTGCGGCGCCAGCTGCAGCCAGTCTTCTTCGATCCAGCCGTGGTCCTGCTGCAGGCGCAGCGTCAGGCGGATCAATTCATCGTCTTCGCTGGTCAGCAGCGCAGGGAACACATGTTTTTCTTCGTCCAGGTGATGCTCGCGGGCCGTGTTCGTGAAAAACAGGAACAGGTCCTTGGCCAATGTGCGGGTCTTGCCGTCTACGCCATGGGCCTCCAGGCGGTCGACCAGTTCGTCGAGTTGCTGCAGCGCGACCACCATCTGGCGGTGGCAGGCGTCCAGCACATCGAAGGGCTGAACAGGGCGCCCCGGTGTGATCGGGGTGGCGGGGACAGGCTGGGTTGAAGACATGCGAGGCTCCCGGGACAAACGGCCGGCGTGCGGCGATGTCTTCATTGTGGGAAGTGCCGGCGCCAACCCTTTGCGTTGAGTCAACGGCCTGCTGCAGCGCACAACAAAAAGCCCGGCAGGGCGAACCTGTCGGGCTTGTCCGGAGCGGCGACCGCCACCCCTGGGTCGACGAGAAGGCCTGTCGACGCCTGATTCCCCAAGGGGCCGCCTCACCGGCGGGCAGACCACAGCAGGGCCATCCTGCAGCCGGCTGCCCGGCGGTGTCTGCGGTGACGGCCGTCACCCGGCGCGTCCTGCGGGCCGTCAAGACATGAACAGCACCCACAGGCACAATGTGCCACAACGCTGGCCCCGCGTGGGCCCCTGGGGGCATTTCAAGCGCCTTCGGGCGTGACAACCTGCACAACAAACCCGCCTTGCCCATGGCTGCTGCCCCCGACACGCCGCTTGTTCCCGATTGGTCCACCGTGGTGCTGTCGTGTGCCGCCATGGGTCAAGCCGATGCCTGGGCCATGGCCCATGGCCAGAGCGGCCCCGTGCTGATGGAGCGCGCTGGTGCTGGCGTGGTGCAGGCGCTGCAGGCGCGCTGGTTGCCACGCCCGGTGTGGGTGTGGTGTGGGCCAGGCAACAACGGCGGTGATGGCTGGGTGGTGGCGCGCCTGCTGGCGGCTGCCGGCTGGGCCCAGGTGGCGGTGGCCTGCGACACCCCCATCGACGCTTTGCAGGGCGATGCTGCCCACCATGCCAGGCTGTGGCGCCAGGCCGAGGAACTGGCCGGGCGTTCCGCTCAGGTGCACCGCCTGGCCGAATCGCTGGCCGACCTCCAGGCCCATGTGGCCTCACATCGCGAACCGGGTGTGGTGGTCGATGCCCTGTTCGGTGCGGGCCTGACCCGGCCTCTGGCCCACGAGGTGCACGCTGCCCTGGGCCAGGTGGCCGCGTGGCGCGGGCAGGGGTGTCTGGCCGTGGTGTCGGTGGACGTGCCCTCGGGCATGCAGGGCGATACCGGCTGGGGCCTGTCGGGCCAGTCGGTGCCATGCCCGGCTGACCTGACCGTGACCTTCATGGCGCCCAAGCCCGCCCATGTGCTGATGCCTGGGCGCCGCCTGATGGGCGATCTGGTCGTGCATGACATCGGGCTGCCGCTGGCGGCCTTGGTGGCTTTGGCGCCATCCAGCACCACGGGGGCGCAAGAGCAGGCTCCAGCGCGCCC
>JBEGRT010000240.1:0-3540 GCA_041180305.1 Pseudomonadota bacterium | reverse complement strand
CGTGTGGATGCGCGGCCCTTGCTGCAGGCCGCGGGTCAGGCCGGCCGACAGGTGCGGCGCATTCGTGTGGTGGCTGATCTCAACCCCATCCGGCATGTGCTCGATTTCGAGCCGCTGGGTGTGGCGCCTGTGCTGGCCTTTCGGATGCGGCTGGAGCAGGCTTCGGCCGTGCGAGCCCTGGTGCAAACGGAAGATGGCTGCTGGCATGTGGCCGGGGCCCGTGTGGGCGCTGCCGGTGGGGGCTGCACCGCACCGGGCGGCGCACGCTCGGACGGCAGCTGGCAGAACACCTTGGGCCAGGTGCAGGCCCGCTGGTTCGACAACACCGAAGAGCGTACCCGCCGCTTGCGCCTGCGCGTGATGCACCCGATGGACACGGGCCTGGTGGCCGGTGTGCCCGCCTTCCACCTGGAAACACTGGCCATCAGCGATGGGCAGGGGCGGGTGGTGTGCCGCCTGTTCCTGCACGAGCCGGTGGCCGAGAACCCCTTGTTCACGCTGGAGTGGCCGCTGGCCCTGGCGGCCCAAGGCCCGTGGCGCCTGACCGGCCGGGACAACAACGGCCTGCGCATCGACGAGGCAATCAACAAGGGGATCGGCACATGAGCTCGCCCTGGTGGGGCCTGCCCCCGGTGATCGGCATGAGCGCGCTGGCGGGGCCTGCCATGGCGCTGCCGCCCAGCCTGCCGGAACGGACGCCCCCCGCCCAACCCGATGCCGCTCAATCCCCTGCAGTTCGCCCCGATCCGGACCGGCTGGACCTGGGCCAGGACCTGGCCCTGCGGGCCCGCCGCCTGGCCGAACACACGTGGGTGATCGAAGGTGCCGTGGACGATTTCCACCCACGCAATGGCTGCAACATCATCAACACGGCCTTCATCGCCACAGGTGTTGGGGTACTGGTCATCAACACCGGGCCTTCGCAGGCCTATGGTCAACAACAGCAGCGCCTGATCGCTCAAACCACGCGAGAGCCCGTGGTGCAGGTGGTGAACCTGAACCAGCACCCTGACCATTTCCTGGGTAATCAAGCGTGGACGGGTGTGGGCGTTCAGGCCTTGCCCGGCAGCCAGCAGGCCATGCGGCAAGAGGGCGAAGCCCTGACGGACAACCTGCAGCGCCTGTGTGGTGACTGGCAGCGCGGCACACAGGCCATGCCGGCCTCGCAGCCCGTGCCTTTGGGCTTGCAGAGCCTTGGGCAGCACCGCCTGGAATGGCTGCGCCTGCAAGGGCATACGCCCGACGACCTCGTGCTGATCGACCACACCACAGGGGTGGCCTTCGTGGGCGGCCTGGTCTTCAAGGACCGCGTGCCCACCACGCCCCACGCCACGCCCGCACGCTGGCTGGAGAGTCTGGACCGCTTGCAGGCCTGGCATGAAGCCGGCTATTTCCAATGGGTGGTGCCCAGCCATGGGCCGGTGCACCAGGGCCTGTCAGGCCTGGCCCAGACCCGCGACTGGTTGCAGTGGGCCGAACGACACCTGCGCGACAGCGCTGACGCCGGCAAGGACCTCAGCGAAATGCTCGCTGCGCCTTTGCCCGAACGATTCGCTGGCTGGGCGGCTCAGCCAGCCGAGTGGCACCGCACCCTGGTGCAGTGGTACCCGCACTTCGAGGTGCAGGCGCTGCAGGCTCGTTCCTCGGGCCTGACGCCGACCACCTCTCGCTGAGCCTCAACCCTTTCCTTGATCCACCTGATGTTGTATGGAGCAACGCACATGAACTTTTCCCGACTGTGGGCCGCTGTGGGCCTGACCTTCACCGTGGCCACCGCTGCACAGGCCACCGAGGCCGTGAACGTGCCTGATCTGGCCAAAGCCAATGGCTGCTTCTCTTGTCATTCGCTGACCGAGAAGATCGTGGGCCCGGCCTATGCCACCGTGGCGCAGCGTTACGCGGGCCAGAAAGATGCCGTGGCCGAGTTGATGATGTCCATCCAGAACGGCTCGACCGGCAAATGGGGCCGCATGGCCATGCCCTCGCACGCGAGCATGGCGCAGGCCGACATCAAGCGCCTGGCCGAATGGGTGCTGACCATCAAGAAGTGAGGGCCATGCGCCCATGAAGAAAGCCCGGCGCAGGCCGGGCTTTGTCGTTTGGGGGCTGGCCGATGAAGCCTCAGGGCCGTGCAGTCTTCTCGACGAAGCTGCGGATCGACCAGACCACCTCCTGGCTCAGCACCCCGTCCCAGGCTGGCATGTGCTCGATGTCGAACTTCTTCTTGCCAAAGCGAACCGACTTCAGGAAATACGCGTCGGCATCGGCCAGACACCGATCACGCCAGGCCCCAGGGTTCAGGGCATTGCAATGGCGGCTCAGGCGCCGCAGGTCGGGGGCGGGCGCGCGCGAGCCATCGGCATCGGCACCATGGCAGCGTGCGCAGGCCTGGTTGAAGGCCAACTGGCCCACAGCCTGAGCCTGGGCTTGTGCAGGCGTGTTGCGGTAGGGGTTGGGTTCCTGCCAGGCATGGGCCACCGTTGGCAGGGCCGAGGTGTCGACCTGCGGGGGAGCCGGTGTTTCAGCCTGGGCCTGCAGGCCCCAGAGACCCAGCAGGCCCATCAGCAGCGCGGCAGCGATGCGTTGGTTCATTGCCAGCCCTCCTGACAGCCCTTGCAGCCCACCATGTTCGAGCTGGGGAAGATGGCGTACAGCGTCACATTGGCCTCGAAGTAAGCGTCCTGCAGGTTCACCTGGTTGAACTTGGCTTCCTGCAGGTCATTGCCCACAAAGCGGGTGCCCACGAACCAGGCGTGGTCCAGCCGCATGATCTCCATGTTGCAGCCGTTGAACTCGGCCCCGGAAAAATCCGAACGCATCATGCGGGCGGCTTCCAGATCGGCCCCGCTGAAACGGGCCCGCGTGAAATTCGCATTCGAGGCCGTGGCCTTGTTCAATCGCGTGCCGGTCAGGTTGGCGCCTTCCAGGTTGGCGACCGAGAGGTTGGCGCCGCGCAGGTCGGTGCGGGTCAGGTTGGCCCCGCGCAGGTCAGCCCCGGTGAGGTTCTTGCCCACCAGGTAGGCGTGTCGCAGGTCCACACCCGGGCAGCGTGTGTAAGGCCAGATCGGGCAGCCATTGATGACCAGCGGCTCGCCCGGTGGCGGGGCTTCATGCGGCGGCGAATCCGATGCATCGGCACGGGCCGGGCCCGGCACCAGGCACACCGCCACAATGGCCGCCAGGTGGCAGGCCAGGCCCAGCACGGCTGCGAGGCGCCGGCGAGAAAACAGCAAAGACATGGGCATCTCCAGAGGGCGTTGCCATGACACAAGGACCCGGCCTTGCCGCGTGTGCAGGGCCGGGTCCGAAGGGCCGGAGAATCAGCGGCCAGCGGCTTGCTTGGGCAGCTTGAACACCCACATCGAGCCGCCTTGCGAGACCTGCTTGGTCAGCTCGGCCATGTCACCGCCCCACAGCGGCACCGCACCGCCATAGCCCGACTGGATGCCGACGTACTGCTCACCATCCATTTCCCAGGTGACCGGCACCGAGACCACACCCGAGCCGGTCTGGAACTTCCAGACTTCCTTGCCGGTCTTG
>JBEGRT010000239.1:0-5996 GCA_041180305.1 Pseudomonadota bacterium | reverse complement strand
CCACGGCCACCTGGGCCACCGGCACCTCCATCTCCTGGGCCTGATCGCCCGAGCCCACGCGCACGCGGGCCAGCCCTGGTCGCAGGGCCTGCAGGGCCCGGATGGCATCGGTGGTCTGGCGGCGCGCACGGGCCTCCAGCCACTTGCCCAGCAGCACCAGCGTGATCACCGAGGCCGAGGCCTCGAAGTACAGGTGCAACTCGTGAACATGTCCAGGGTGCATCGTGGCCGTTTGCCCATGGCGCCACCACAACCACAGTGACAGCCCATAGGCCGCCAGCGTACCCAGCGACACCAGCACATCCATGTTGCCGCTGCCACTGCGCAGGGCCTTGAAACCTGCGGCGTGGAAACGCCAGCCCAGCACCCACAGCACGGGCGTGGCCAGCAGCCATTGCCACAGCGGCGAAGGCATCCAGTGCAGGCCCATCGGCCACAGCAGCATGGGCCCGACCATGGGCAGGGTCAGCAAGGCGCTGAGCAGCACGGGCGCCCACTCGGGCCACGACACACCATCGGGCCGGGCCTGTGCTTCAGAGGCCTCGTCCACCACGGGCCGGGCCTCGTAGCCCGCCTTGACCACGGCCGCGGCCACGGTGGCAAAGCTCACCCCGGCTGCGGCTTTCACCCAGGCCCGTTCGGTGGCCGGGTTGACCGCTGCATCCTGCACACCCGGCACCTTCTTGAGCGCCTTTTCCACCCGGGCCACGCAGGCGGTGCAGGTCATGCCGCCCACCTGCAGCTGAAGTTGAACCGCCCTCTCCTGCAGCCCCGGTGGGGCACCCGCAGGCAGGTCGGCAGGGGAATCGGAAGCGGTGGCCGTGTGCATGCCACCCAGTGTGCATCAGCGGCGATCCGGGCGTGTGAGCCCGGTCAAATCCACGATCTCCACCCCGCCGCGCTGGCGGCGAATCACCCCTTCGGCCTCCAGGGCCTTGAGCGACTGGTTCACCGTCTGGCGGGTCAGGGCCAGCATCAGGCCCAGCTGCTCCTGCGAGACCTGCACCACGCGGTGGGTCTGCCCGGCCAGGGCCCCATGGCCCGTGGCCATCACGGCCAGGCGCCGGGCCACCCGTGCCGTGGCCGACAGCAAGGCCGTTTCTTCCAGGCCCCGGAACAGTTCGCGCAGCTTGCGCGTGAGCAGCCGGCCCAGGTGGGGCCAGTGTTCGGGCTGGGCCTGCAGCAGGGCCATCAGCGGGGCCTGGGGAATCTGCATCAGCAGGGCCTCGGTCTCGGCCCAGGCATCGTGGGTGCGCGGTTCGTGGTCGAACAAGGCAATTTCACCGAACCAGTGCGGCGGCTCCAGCAAGGCCAGCAGCACTTCATCGCCCTCGGGCGACAGGCCCGTGATGCGCACCGCCCCGCGGCACACCAGGTACAGACCGTCAGGGGCATCACCCCGGGCGAACAGGCGCTGCCCGGCCGCCAGCGGCCGCGCCACGGCCATGGCCTGCAAGGCCTCGCGCAGGGCCAGGGGCAAGGAAGCCCACCAGGCATCGGCTTTCGGGCCAGGCCAGACTTTCGTCACGTCTCCGGTCATCAGGGATGTCCCTCAGGGGCAGGTCGGTGCTTGTGTCGGGTGCCCGACACCCGCATCATCGTGGGCAGGCGACGATCATGCCATCGCACACCCTCCCCTGTTGTCCGGAGCCTCACCGATGAAGTCCCTGCAAGATCAGCTGGCCAACTACGCGGCCTACCACCGTGACGCCCGCAACATCGCCACCCACTTCGTGGGCATCCCCATGATCGTGCTGGCCGTGGTCACCCTGCTGTCGCGGCCCTTCGTGATGGTCGATCTCGGCCCTTTGAGCGAAGCGCATGCCCTGGCCCTGAGCCCGGCCCTGCTGGGCGTGCTGCTGACCGCCGCCTACTACCTGCGGCTGGACGTGGCCCTGGGCCTGCTGATGTCGGCCCTGCTGGCCGTGGCACTGGCCGTGGGCCACCTGCTGGCCCTGCACCCCACCAGCGCCTGGCTGGGCTGGGGCGTGGGCCTGTTCGTGGTCGGCTGGGTGTTCCAGTTCGTGGGGCACTACTGGGAAGGCCGCAAACCGGCCTTCGTCGATGACCTGATCGGCCTGATCATCGGCCCGCTGTTCGTGGTCACCGAAGCCCTGTTCATGCTGGGCCTGCTGCCTGCCCTGCGCCAGCGCATCGAGGCCCAGGTGGGCCCGGTGCGCACTCAGCGCGTGATGCGGTCGAGCTGAAACTTCTTCTGCAGGATGCGGTCGAGGGTGCGCACCGGCACCCACTGCTTGAGGAAGGGCAGCAAGCGGCTCTTTTCGCCCAGGCGGATCACGGGCGGCACATCGGCCGCCAGCAACTGGTCGACCAGCAGGCGGGCAAAGGTCTCGGCCGGCATGGCCTGGCTCTGGCTTTCGTTGGCACGGGCCAGCACGCCCGCCTTGACCTGCTGAAACGGTGAGTCAGGTGCCAGGTGCACCTGCTGGGTGGCGTTCTGCCCGAACGACGAATGGATGCCACCGGGCTGCACCGTGACCACCTGCACGCCAAAGGGGCCAACCTCCATGCGCAAGGCATCGGTGGCGGCATTGAAGGCCGCCTTGCTGGCGCAGTACGGGCCGGCAAACGGCGTGGTCATCACGCCCGACACGCTGCTGATGTTGACCACCAGGCCCTGCCGGCGGGCGATCATGCCCGGCAGCACGGCACGCGCCAGGGCCATGGGCGCGAACAGGTTCACCTCGAACTGGCGCTGCCATTCGGCCGGCGGGATGTCGAGCATGGGGCCCATGGCGCCATAACCCGCGTTGTTCACCAGCGTGCCCACGTGAAAGCCTTCGGCTAGCAGTTGCGCCAGCAGGGCCTGCAAGGCCTGGGGGTCGGTCACGTCCAGCGCCCGCGTCATCAGGCCCTCGGCCTGCAAAGGCGCCAGGGTGTCGAGGCGGCGGGCCGTGGCACACACACGCTGACCACGGGCGTGGAAGGCACGGGCCAGCGCCTGGCCAATGCCGGAGCCGCAACCGGTGATCAGCACCACGGCAGACGTCGAACTCATGGAGACTCCTGAGACAGGGATGGGGACGAAGGACGAGGCAAAGCCTCGGATGGCGTGCGCAGGGCCCGCAGCACCGCATTTTGCTGCGCATCCCGGTGTGCCGCGAGCGCGTCGATGCCGGTGGCGCCATAGGTGGCCAGCACTTCGTCGGCCAGGGCCTCTCGGGCGCTGCGGGTCAGCAACACCGGGCGCAGGCGCATGTGCAGCCACAGCAGCTGCAAGCCACCCGCGAACTGCTTGAAGAACCCTTGGATGCCACCAGGCCCTCCGCCCAGGTGGGCCGACAGGAAGGGCCCGCCCACGGCCCAGCGCAAGCCCAGCGACTGGGTCACGGCCACGTCAAGGTCTTCGGCCGAGACCACGCCCTGGCGCACCAGCGACACGCTTTCACGGATCACGGCCGCCTGGATGCGGTTGGCCACAAAGCCCGGGATCTCCTTGCGCAGCACCACCACGCGCTTGCCCAGGCTTTCGCAGAACACACGGGCGCGTTGCAGGGTGTCGGGCGCCGTGCGCTTGCCAGGCACCAGCTCCACCAGCGGGATCAGGTGCGGCGGGTTGAAGGGGTGTGCGATCAGCATGCGTTCCGGCGTGCGCATGCGCGCAGCCTGCATGCTGGCCGTGATGCCCGAACTGGACGACGCCAGCACCGCATCGGCCCGGCACTGCTGTTCCACCTCGGCCCACAGTTGCTGCTTGAAACCCAGGCGCTCAGGCCCGCACTCCTGCACCCAGTCGGCCAGGCGCACGGCCGATGCCAGGGAAGGCTCCACGCGCAGGCGCGGCGTGCCAGGGTCCAGCGAGAGACCCAGGGCCTCGAGGCCGGGCTGCGCCTGACGCAGCACCTGCCGGACTCGGGTCTCGACCTCGGGCGCCACATCGTGCACCACCACTTCGTGCCCGTGGGCCAGGAAAAGCGCCGCCCACGACGCCCCGATCAGCCCCCCACCGATCACCGTGATGCACAGCGATGGATGCGGCAAACTGGCATGGTCAGCCGGCATTGGCTCTCCCGTCAAAACTGGAAGCTGCAATTATCGTACACAATCATCACGATTATCCAGATCGTCGTCTGCTGATCGTGAGACGCACGGCGGGAGCCCGATAATCGCGCCATGTCCCATGCGTCACACCCAGCCGAGCCCGCGCCCAAGCGGGGGCGCGGACGCCCGCCGCGGTCGCCCGCAGAAACCGAAGCCATCCGACTGCAGATTCAGCAAGCTGCGGCGCAGGTGTTTGGCGAACACGGCTACCACGGGGTCTCGGTCGAACTGATCCTGCAGGCCTGCGGACTGTCCCGGCCCACGTTCTACCGCTACTTTCCCAATGCCGACGCGGTGATCGACCGCGTGCTCAAGGAGGCCAATGACGCCCTGATCCATGACGTCGTCACCGCCATCCGACAGGCCCCGCTGCCCATGGACAAAGTGGAAGCCGGGCTGCTGGCCTGGCGCGACTGGGGGGCACGGCAGGGGCCGCTGCTCAAGGCCATCTTCGCGGAGATCCACGATGCACACTCACCTGCCGCTGCACACCGGCAACGCGTGCTGCAGGCCCTGGAAGCCGAGCTGAACGCCACCATGGGTGTGCTGGGGCGCCCTGGTTTCGACCCCCTGCAGATCGAAACTTTCGTGATCGGCGTGGAGTACCTGGGCTACCGCTATCACTTCGGGCCCGAGGGCCCGACCGATGCCGCCTGGCAACGCACGCGATCGGCCATGCTGCGCCTGGCCCTGGGCCTGCTGGGTGGATCGACCGAATGGGCACACGCCACGGCACTGGCCTCGTTGCTCGGCATCCGCCTGGACGGCCCGGCCTGAGCGGCTCAGAGCCGGCGCTGGCGGACATCGGCCTCAATGGCCTGCAGGGCCTGGGCATATGACACCCGAGGCTGCCAGCCCAGCGACCGTGCGGCCGTGACCGGGAAACGGTTGTCCCAGGCGATGAGGTTCAGCGCCTCACGCGTGACCGGCGGGCGATGGCCCGCACGCCAGCGCCGCCACACCCCTTCGGTGAGCGATGCACCGGCGTAGGCCAGCCAGCGGGGCACCGACCGGGGCGCGGGTGCGCCCAGCAGGCGCGCCAGGTCTGAAAAGTAATCGGCCCAGGTCTGTGGCAGCTCATCTTCAAGGTTGAAGGCCCGGCCCACGGCCTGCGGGTGCGTGGCCGCCAGGCACAGGAACTCGGCCACGTTGTCAACCACCACCAGGCCGGCCCGCACACGCCCACCGCCGATCAGGGCAGGCAGCCGCTGGCGCAGCGCCTGGCACGCATCGGTCACCCAGGGGCCACAACCGGGCCCGATGATGTTGGCCGGCCGAACCACCACGACCTCGCCCCCGGCATCACGGAAGGCCCACGCGCAATGCTCCTGCATCTGCTTGGCACGGCTGTAGGGCCCCTGGAAACGCCCCGGCGGCGTCTGCTCGCTGCAGGGCCCTCGCTGGATGGCATCGCCATAAGCGCAGATGCTGGTGGTCAGCACCACGCGGGCCCGGTGCCGGCGCGCGGCATCGAACACGCACACCGTGCCGCCCACGGTCACGCGCTCGTGGTCGGCATAGGAAGCGCCATCGCCCACCAGCGCCGCCAGGTGGAACACCACCTCACAACCTTCGGTGGCACGGGCCACATCGGCCGGCTGGGTCACGTCACCCCGGAACACCTGAACGCGTGCATCCCAGTGCGCGGGCACGGGTTCACGCGGCAGGGCCAGCACGTTCACCTGCTGCACCCCTTGGGCCAGCAGCCGATCCACCAGATGCCGCCCCAGAAAGCCTGCACCGCCCGTCACCAACACCTGCCGCATCTCAGTACCCCGCCAGGCGGGCCGTGACCCACCGATTGATGAAGGCCGGCGAACACTTCGACGCCAGCGCGAAAAGAGCCGTCTGCCAGCCCACTGTGGCATGCACGGCACCCGCCCACTGCGACTGGCTGGCCAGGCGCCACACCACAGCCGCCACGTCGTCAGGGC
>JBEGRT010000238.1:0-4648 GCA_041180305.1 Pseudomonadota bacterium | reverse complement strand
GGCCAGGATCCACCGGCCCGGCTTCTTGCTCAGGTTGGCGCCGGGGTGCTTCCAGAACTTGATGCCGCGCGCACCCAGGTACCACTCTTCGTCGTCGCTCTTGCAGCCCACATTGCCCAGCAGGCCCGACAGCAGCGACAGGTGCACCTGCTCATAGGTGGCGGCGCTGCCATTGAGGCGCCAGCCCTGCTCGGCCACCACGGTGTGCAGCTGGCTGTACACGTCTTTCCACTCGCGCACACGGCGCGGGTTGATGAAGTTGTCGCGCAGCAGGGCCTCGTATTTGCGGTGGCTGAGCTTGTGCTTTTCGGGTGCCCCAGGTTCGTGGTGGCCATGCCCGCCGCGCGAGTCATCCAGCCACTGCCACAGCCGCAGCGTGCCCATGAACTCCGACTTTTCATCGTCGAACTGCTTGTGCTTCAGGTCGGCCTGCTGTTGCTGCTCGATGGGGCGATCGCGCACGTCCTGCACGCTCAGTGAAGCGGCGATCACCAGCACTTCGGCCAGGGCCTGGCGGTCTTTGGCCTCCAGGATCATGCGGCCCACACGGGGGTCGAGCGGCAGGCGCGACAGGGTCTTGCCCAGCGGCGTGATTTCGTTGTTGTCGTCGACCGCGCCCAGTTCATTGAGCAGCTGGTAGCCGTCGGCAATGGCCTTGCGCAGGGGCGGCTCGATGAAGGGGAAGTCTTCCACATGGCCCAGGTGCAGGGCCTTCATGCGCAGGATGACCCCGGCCAGCGAGCTGCGCAAAATTTCAGGGTCGGTGAAGCGCAGGCGGGCGTTGAAATCCTTCTCGTCGTACAGGCGGATGCAGATGCCGTTGGCCACACGGCCGCAACGGCCCGCGCGCTGGTTGGCCGCCGCCTGGCTGACGGGCTCGACCTGCAGCTGCTCGACCTTGTTGCGGAAGCTGTAGCGCTTCACACGGGCGCTGCCGCTGTCGATCACGTAGCGAATGCCAGGCACCGTCAGCGAGGTTTCGGCCACGTTGGTGGCCAGCACGATGCGCCGGCCATTGCCAGGGTTGAACACGCGGTCTTGCTCTTGCTGGCTCAGGCGGGCGAACAGGGGCAGCACTTCCGCGGCCTGGAAACGGCTGTGGGCCAGGTGCTTGCGCAGGTGGTCAGCCGCTTCGCGGATCTCGCGCTCACCGGGCAGGAACACCAGGATGTCGCCGCTGCCCTCGCGCCACAGTTCGTCCACGCCGTCGGCAATGGCCTCGTTGAGCCCGTACTCGCGGCTGTCTTCAAAGGGGCGGTAGCGCTGCTCGACCGGGAACAGGCGGCCCGACACCATCACGATGGGCGCGGGGCCTTTGCTGCTGGCGAAGTGCTGCGCGAAGCGGTCGGCGTCGATGGTGGCCGAGGTGACGATGATCTTCAGGTCAGGCCGGCGCGGCAGCAGCTGGCGCAGGTAGCCCAGCAGGAAGTCGATGTTCAGGCTGCGCTCGTGGGCCTCGTCGATGATGATGGTGTCGTAGGCGCGCAGGTCGGGGTCGCCCTGGGTTTCGGCCAGCAAGATGCCATCGGTCATCAGCTTGACGCTGGCGCCGGGCTGCAGCCGGTCCTGGAAACGCACCTTGTAGCCCACCACCTCGCCCAGGGGCGTGTTCAGCTCTTCGGCGATGCGCTTGGCCACGCTGGAGGCGGCAATGCGCCGCGGCTGCGTGTGGCCGATCAGCTTGGGCCGCTTGCCGGGCTCGGGCGCCTGCCCCCAGCCGCCGCGCCCCAGGTTCAGCGCGATCTTGGGCAGCTGCGTGGTCTTGCCCGAGCCGGTTTCACCACAGACGATGATGACCTGGTGCTCGGCCAGGGCGGCTTCGATCTCGTGGCGTTTGCCCGAAACGGGCAGGGCTTCCGGAAATGTGATGGCGGGGCGCAAAGCGGGCAACTCAAGGGCGAAAACCCGAATTATCCTGTGCGATTCCCGCCGGGCATGATGCGGGTACCCCGCTGCTCGGGACAGGGCAGCACTGTTTCGCTCACGTGCAGGCCAGTGAAGATTTCATCACTCAGGAAATGGCTGATGGGCACAGCGCCCGAGCTGCAACGCCCCTTGCAGCTGGTGTTGCTGTCCCACCTCTTGTACGGCATCAATGCCGCATGCCTCGCGGTGGGCACCCATCTGAATTTGTTCCACGAACGATTCTCCGAATGGCTGATCCCGGCCATGCTGCTGGGGCCCGTGGTGTTTTTCCTGCTGATCCGCACGGGGTGCGCGCGGCATCTGCGTGACCGCGGACTGGTGCTGGTTCAGGCGCTGTATGGCGTCACCCTCACGGTACTGGCCTACACCGGTGCCACCTCCGAAAGCCGCGCCATGGTGCTGGTGATCCTGCCGCTGATCATGATGTTCGGTCAGTTCAACCTGCGGCCCCTGCACTTTGCCGTGATCACGGTGTACACCCTGCAGCTGATGGTGGCCTGCACCCTGTGGCGAGACACGCAAGCCGACCTGCCGCCCAGCCCGGGCCAATGGCTGCAGGTGCTGTACGCCGGAGGCATCCTGACCGCTGCGGCCTGGCTGGGCCAGATCGTCTCGAGCCTGCGCGCCAAGCTGGTGGCTTCGCGGCGCGAACTGGCGCAGGCCATGGAGCGGCTGCAGGCCCTGGCCACCACCGACGAGCTCACCCGCCTGCCCAACCGGCGTCGCATGCAGGACTTGCTGCAAGAAGAAGCCCGCCGTCAAAAGCGCGTGGGCCATCGGGTGTGCCTGGCCCTGATCGACCTGGACCACTTCAAGCGCATCAACGACCAGCACGGCCACCCCGCAGGCGACCAGGTGCTGCAGACCTTCGCCCGTGCCGCGCGGCAGGTGTTCCGTGAGGTGGACACCATCGGCCGTTGGGGTGGTGAAGAATTCCTGCTGGTGCTGCCAGACAGCGAAACCCATGAAGCCGTGCATGCCCTGGAACGGCTGCGCCTGCAACTGGCCGGCATGGACGTGCTGCCTGGGGTGGCGCACCTGCGCATCACGTTTTCAGCGGGCGTGGCTGCGCACCCGGCGCAACACACGGTAGAACACACCATCGACCTGGCGGACAGGGCCCTGTACGCTGCCAAATCCGCCGGTCGCAACCAGACCCACATTGGCGCCTGACCTGCTGTGCAGGCATGCGCCGGTTCAATGCAGTGAATGAACCCCATGAAGCACAGCGAATACCTCCAGCATGATGCGGTTGGCCTGGCCGACCTGGTGCGCCGTGGCGACGTGTCAGCCGCCGAATTGCTGACCGTGGCCACCCAGCGCGCCGACGAGATCCAACCCCGGCTCAATGCCTTCACCCGCCGCATGGACGACGTCGCTCGCCAACGGTGCGCCCAGGGCTTTGCGCAGGACATGCCTCTGGCGGGCGTACCGTTCCTGGTGAAAGACCTGTTCCAGGACATGGCCGGCCTGCCCAGCACGGGCGGCAGCAAAGTGCTGCCTCGCCATGTACCCACGCAGGACAGCGACGTGGTGCGGCGCTGGAAAAACGCGGGCCTGGTGATCTTTGGCAAGACCAACGCCCCGGAGTTCGGTGCCCGCAACGTGACCGAACCCAAGGCCTACGGCGCCACGCGCAACCCATGGGACACCAGCCGCACGCCGGGCGGTTCGTCAGGCGGCTCGGCAGCCGCTGTCGCGGCAGGGGTGGTGCCAGTGGCTGGCGCCAACGACGGCGGGGGCTCCATCCGGATTCCGGCCGCGTGCACGGGCCTGTTCGGGTTGAAGCCAGGGCGCGGCCGCATTTCCAGTGGGCCGGACATGGGCGAACCCATGAATGGAGCAGCCGTGCAAGGTGTGGTGTCGCGCAGCGTGCGTGACACGGCCTGCATGCTCGACATCCTTCAAGGGCCCGAGCCCCACGCACCCTACCCCTTTGCGCGGCCGGCCGAACCCTATCTGCAGACCATGCAGCGCCCCCTCAGGCGGCTGCGCATCGGCTACACGTGGCAATCGCCCATCGGCACGCCGGTGAGCCCCGAAGCACGCGAAGCCGTGGAAGACGCGGCCCGCCTGCTGGCATCTCTGGGGCACCATGTCGAAGAAGTGCCCCTGCCCTTCGACGGCATGGCGCTGGCCCAGGATTTCCTGACCACCTGGTTCTGCGTGATGGCCGAACTGATGGACACGCTGAACGACGAACTGGGTGCCCGGCGCAGCGACTACGAACCCGACATCCAGGCCATGGCGGCCGTGGGCCGCAGCATGTCGGCGGTGGAGCTGCTGCGCTGCAATTCGCGCTGGCACCAGCACAACGTGCGCATCAGCCAGCTCCACCAGCGCTTTGACCTGTGGCTGAGCCCCGTGCTGGCCGCGCCTCCGGTGAAGATCGGTGCGCTCAACACCCCCCCGTTGCTGCAGGCCAGCAGCCGGCTGGTCGATGCCCTGGGCCTGTCGGGCTGGCTGCGCAAGACCAGCCTCTTCCAGAACTCGGTTCTGCAGAACCTGGCCTGGACGCCCTACACCCAGCTGGCCAACCTGACCGGGCGCCCCGCCATGTCGGTGCCGCTGCACTGGACCGCGCAGAACCTGCCCATGGGCGTGCAGTTCGTGGCGCCGCTGGATGGCGAAACCACCTTGCTGCAACTGGCTGCGGAACTTGAGCAAGCGCGCCCCTGGTTCCATCGAAGGCCCGCCGACTGAGCCTGAAGGATCAGGCTGC
>JBEGRT010000237.1:0-4944 GCA_041180305.1 Pseudomonadota bacterium | reverse complement strand
CCGTCGGGCAAGGGGGTTTCGGCCTGGGCCACCTCGTGCTCGTGGAAGGCATCGAGCCCCCCCTGCTGGAACACCCGCTCGGCCTCGTCGGAAAACAGCACCGCGTCGCCGTCAAAGGCGATGCGCACTTCCAGCGGGTGCGCGTCGCCCGCGCGGGCGGCATGGGGCAACACACGCGCGGCCGGCACCCCGGCCTGCAAGGCCGCCCGCACATCGGCCTCGTTGGCCGACAGGAACAGGTTGGCGCCCAGCGGGGCCAGGTAGGTCCAGGGACTGCGGCCCCGCGTGAACACACCCCGGTCAATGGCCAGGCCATGGTGCTGAGCCGACCGGAACACCCGCATGCCCGAGACCGGGTCGTTGCGCGAGACGATCACCACCTCCACCCGCGGCCGATCCGGCTGGTTGAAGGCCAGCAGCTTTCGCACCAGCGAAAAGGCCACGCCCGGGCGGGCCGGCACATCGAGCCGGTCCAGTTGCAGCTGCATGTAGGCGCGGTCGTCCATGCCTTCGAAGAGCTGGTTTTCCTCTTCGAAGTCGAACAGGGCGCGTGACGAGATGGCGACGACCAGTCGCCCTTCCAGGGTAGCAGGCATGCCCCGATGGTAGCGCGGGGCCTGTGCCCTTCACGCGCTCCCCGTGTCACGCCGAGGGCATGAACCCCATGGGCGAGCGCCGGGGCCCGCTGTCGGGCAGGTCGTCCACCGCCAGCGCATCGCGGCCGGCCAGCTTGGCATTGCCGAAGGCGGTCATCAGGGCGCGCCGCATCTCGCGCGGGGCCATCTGCCCCATGGCCGCCAGCACCTCGTCTGACAGCTCGGGCTCGAAGCGCTGGCCCCAGGCGTGATCAGCCCGGATGCTGCGGTACAGCTTGCCCGCGATCTTGCGCGAGGCCTCTTCATCCGGCATGTCGATCTCGAACACATTGACCCGGTTCAGGATCGGGTCCGGGATCTGGCGGGCGTCATTGGCCGTGGCCACCCAGATCACCTGCGACGCATCGATGGGGATCTCGGCGAACTCGTCAACGAAGTGGTGCGAGGTGTCGTGCTCCAGCAGGCCATACAGCGAGCCCAGCGGGTCGTAGGCGTGTTCACCGCCGGCCTTGTCGATCTCGTCGATCACCATCACGGGGTTGGCGTACTGGCCATCGACCAGGGTTTCGAACACCTTGCCCGGCTTGGCCCCCTTCCACTGGCTGGAAGCACCCGACAGCACCCAGCCCGCGGTCAGCGAACTCATGGACACGAAACCCATGCCGGTACCCAGCAACTGGGCCATCTCGCGGGCGAAGTGGGTCTTGCCCACCCCGGGTGGGCCCAGCAGCAGCATCGGGGTGATCTCCAGGGCGTCGTGGCTGTCGCTGCACAGGGCCAGCTGGCGCTTGAGGTCGTCGAGCACCTCGTGGAAATTGGGCAGCTCGTCGTACAGATGGCTCATGGCCGGCAGGCCCGAGGGTTTGACCTGAAAACGGTCGGGGCCCTTTTCCAGCATGCGCTCGTAGGTGGCGCGCAAGGATTCGTGATCGCGCGGGGGCAGCTTGCCCAGCCGCTTTTCCACCTCGTCCAGCCGATACACATGGCGCATGTGCGCGATCGGGATGCGGCCACGGTTTGCGCCGCCATCGAGGGTCATCAGTTCACCACCGCTGCTGCCAGACTGAGTCATTGCACACCTCCGACAGGCCCCGGCTCGATCAGGGGGCCAGTCCCTTCAGATTGCAACAAAATGGCGAGGCTTTCAGCCCTTGAACAAGGGGGGCAAATGTGCACTGTTCACGCAGCCGGCCCCTGACAATCCCTTTCACATGAGCGCCAGCACCGCCCCACCTCCAGCCCGACAGGCCCCACTGTCTCCTTCAGCGAAAGACTGGCTGGTACGGCTGTGGATGCTCTTGTGCTTCGTGCTGGTGCTCTCGGCCGGCTGGGCCATGGACACCTTCAGCCCCCAAGCCACATCGGCACCTGACGTGCACTGGGGAGAAGTGCGCTTCAACTGGATGAGCCCCACCCTGCCCGCCCCTCAGCCGGCCGAGCAGGTAGTGAGCCTGCCCGATGCCTGGAGCGCCCGCGATCTGCCGTCCAGCGGCATGGGCCGCTACCGCATCAGCTTTGACCTGCTGCCCGTGGGCCCGCTGTCCCGCGAAGCCCCCTGGGTGCTGCGCATCGATCACCTGTGCTCGCAGCACCGCGTGGTGCTCAACGAGGAAGTGCTGGCCAACACCTTCCCTGACGAGCACATGCGAGGCAGCATGGTGCCCACACTGTTCAGTGTTCCGTCACGCCTGCTCAGGGCCGGACAGAACGAGCTGGTGCTGGAAGTGTCCTGCCACATCCAGGGTGGCCTCACTCCCCTGGCCCTCGCACCGCAGCGCGACATCGAACCCCTGTTCGAACAACGCCACTTCTGGACCGTGTCGCTGCCTCTGGCCATGAACGTGGTGGGGCTGTCCTTCGGCCTGTTCCTGCTGCTGCTGTGGTGGCGTGAGGGCAACACGACCGTGGGCATGCTGGGCATCGTCACCGTGGTGGGGTGTGTGCGCAATGGCACCTATTTCATGCCCGACCTGGTGCGCTTTCCATCACTGATGAGCTGGCTGCACTTCTCGGCCCACACCATGATGTGCGGCGTGTTCGGCCTGTTCGCCCTGTCCTTCACGCGCGAACGCCTGCGCTGGTTCCGCCGGGCCATGCTGGCACTGCTGGCGGGCTTTCCCCTCATCGGCCTGGCCGCACTGCCTCTGGACCCACAACTGAGCATCGTGCGGGGCGTGGGCCAGGCTTTCCTGCTGTTCACCCTGCTGCCCAGCTTCTGGCTGCTGTTCCGCGCCAGTCGCCAGTGGCGCATGACCTCGACCATGGCCTTCGCGCTGGGCGCGCTCATCGTCACAGTGGCCGCCGCCCGCGACTTCCTGGTCATCCGCGTGATGGGCGACCCGTCGGCCATGTACTGGATGGCCGTGTGCTTCCCGCTGTCGCTGCCGGGCCTGTACCTGGTCATGACCGAGCGCTACACCCGCACCCTGGTCGATGTCGAACGCGCCAATGCCATGCTCGAGCGCAAGGTGCAGGAGCGCACGGCCGAGCTGGAAGCGGCCAACGCCGCGAAGACCCACTTCCTGGCCGCCGCCAGCCACGACCTGCGACAGCCCATGGTGGCCATCGGCCTGATCTCAGGCCTGCTGCGAGAGCGCATCCGCAACCCCGAACTCGAAACCCTCACGGGCCGGCTCACCGATGCGGTCGATGCCATGGAAAACCTGCTCAGCCGCCTGCTCGACCTGTCGCGGCTGGAAGCGGGTGCCGTGGAAATGCACCCCCAGCGGGTGAGCCTGCAAGCGCTGTTCGATGCCATCGCCGCACACGAATGCGATTCGGCCCGCGCCAAGGGGCTGGAGATCACGCTGCGTGCCAACCATGCCGCGGTGTGGTGCGACCCCATGCTGCTGGAGCAGGTACTGCGCAACCTGGTGGGCAACGCCGTGCGCTACACCTCGCAAGGGCGGGTGCTGGTGTCCGCGCGTCGGCGCGGTCGCCACTGGCTGGTGCAGGTGTGGGACACCGGCATCGGCATCGCCGAGCCCGACCTGCGCCGCATCTTCGACGACTTCGTGCAGCTGCACAACCCGGGTCGCAATGCCAACGGGGGCCTGGGCCTGGGTCTGGGCCTGGTGCAACGCGCCGCGCGCCTGCTGGGCAGTGAAGTGCGCGTGCGCTCCGTTCCGGGCAAAGGCTCGTGCTTCAGCATCCTGCTGCCGGTGGCCGGACAGCCCCGCCAGAACCTGCTGACCGACCCGCGCACCCCGCTGCCCGACACCGACACCCCGCTGGAAGGCCACCACGTGCTGCTGCTGGAAGACGACCTGGGCGTGCGCCTGGCCCTGGAGCGCCGCCTGCTGGACTGGGGCGCCCGCGTCACCCCGCTGACCAGCCTGTCCGATCTGCGCCAGTGCCTGGCCCGCGACAGCCATGACGAGGCCAACCGCCCCGATGTGCTGCTCTCTGACCTGAGCCTGGGCGATGGCCATGGCCTGCAGGCCAAGGCCGAAGCGCTGGCCGTCTGGCCCACCCTGCGCACCGTGATCATCACGGGCGATACCGCGCCGGCCCAGCTGCAATTGCTGGCCGACTGCGGCTCGCCCGTGCTGCACAAACCCTTCAAGCCCAAAGACCTGCTGCGCGCGCTGCTGACCATTCGCTGAGCCACTTGTCAAGGCCTGTGCCTCCCGGGCCGTGACACCTACAATCCCTGCACAAAAATTCACAGGGCATCCGACCTCGAGGCACCCATGGCCAGTCCCCTTGCGCCATCCGACATCGCACCCGACCACCCCGATGGCTTGCGTGCACCCGTGCTCAATGCGCGGCAACGCAAACTGCTCGCACTGCTGGGTTGGCTGCTGCTGGCCACCGTGATCAGCCTGGCCGCGTGGGCCCTGGCCCCCCTGATGGTCGACCGATCCTCCGACGAGATCGTGCGCTTTCGGGACATCCAGTTCCGCATGCTGCCCGCCGAGGGCGAAGCAGGCTCCGACTGGGAAGCTGTCACGCTGCCCGACACCTGGCCGGCCCGCGGGCTCAAGGGGCGCGGCGTGGGCGCCTACGACATCCGCTTCGAGATCGAGGCGCCCCCGAAAAGCCGCGGCGCAGGCGCCTGGGCCTTGCGCATCGACCGCCTGAGCTTCCAGCACGAGATCCGCCTGAACGGCTTCCTGGTGCGCCAGGAGGTCGATGAACTCGGGCCCAACGGCCGCCCCCTGGCCTACCTGATGCAGATCCCGCCCGAAATGCTGCGGGTGGGCGACAACCGTCTGGAAATCACCGTGCACCACGGCAGCATGGGCGGCCTGTCCATGCCCATCATCGGCCTGGCCACCCAGGTGGGCCCCGGCCACCGGGCCCAGGTCTTCCTGACCGAGGTGCTGCCCCTGACCGTGAACGTGGT
>JBEGRT010000236.1:0-4733 GCA_041180305.1 Pseudomonadota bacterium | reverse complement strand
TGGAATCTGCGATCGCCAACGCCGAACACAATGACGGCGCTGACATCGACGAACTGAAGGTCACCAGCATCTATGTGGAGCAAGGCACCACGCTGAAGCGTTTCACCGCCCGTGCAAAGGGCCGTGGCAACCGCATCAGCAAGCCGACTTGCCACATCTATGTGACCGTGGGCAACTAAGCAGAGGCTGAACAATGGGACAGAAAATCCACCCAACCGGCTTCCGCCTGGCCGTCACCCGCAACTGGGCATCGCGTTGGTACGCCACCAACCGCAATTTCGCCTCGATGCTGGCTGAAGACCTGGAAGTCCGCGAATTCCTGAAGAAGAAGCTCAAGAACGCGGCCGTGTCGCGCATCTTGATCGAGCGCCCCGCCAAGAGCGCCCGCATCACCATTTTCTCGGCTCGTCCGGGCGTGGTGATCGGCAAGAAGGGCGAGGACATCGAGAACCTGAAGGCTGAACTGGCCAAGCGCCTGAACGTGCCGGTCTCGGTGAACATCGAAGAAGTGCGCAAGCCTGAAGTCGATGCTCAACTGATCGCCGACTCGATCACGCAGCAGCTGGAAAAGCGCATCATGTTCCGTCGTGCCATGAAGCGCGCGATGCAGAACGCCATGCGTCTGGGTGCCCAAGGCATCAAGATCATGTCCGGCGGCCGTCTGAACGGCATCGAAATCGCCCGTACCGAGTGGTACCGTGAAGGCCGTGTGCCCCTGCACACCCTGAAGGCTGACATCGACTATGGCTTCTCTGAAGCGCACACCACCTACGGTGTGATCGGTGTGAAGGTCTGGGTCTACCGCGGTGACCGCCTGGCCAACGGCGAGGCTCCCGTGCTGAAGGGCGACGATCGTGAAGACGACCGCCGCAACCGTCGTGGCCCCCGTGGCGACCGTCCGAACGACCGCCGTGGTCCTCGCGGCGGCCGTGGCGGCCCGCGTGCTGACGGCGCCCCCAGCGATGGCAGCGACAAGCCTGCCGGTGCTGCTGACGCCGCTGGCGCCAAGCGTGTCCGCAAGGCCGCGCCTGCCGCCGAAGCCAAAGGAGAATAAACATGCTGCAACCTAATCGTCGCAAGTTCCGCAAGGAGCACAAAGGCCGTAACACGGGTGTCGCCACCCGTGGCGCCGATGTGTCCTTCGGCGATTTCGGCCTGAAGGCCACCGAGCGTGGTCGTCTGACCGCCCGTCAGATCGAAGCTGCTCGTCGCGCCATCTCGCGTCACGTCAAGCGTGGCGGCCGCATCTTCATCCGCATCTTCCCCGACAAGCCGATCACCAACAAGCCGGCTGAAGTGCGTATGGGTAACGGCAAGGGTTCGGTCGAATACTACGTCGCCGAAATCACCCCCGGCAAGGTGCTGTACGAAATCCAGGGCGTGCCTGAAGAACTCGCTCGCGAGGCCTTCAAGCTGGCCGCTGCCAAACTGCCTCTGATGACCACGTTCGTGGGCCGTCAGTTCGGCATCTGATTGACGCGCAAGGAGAAAGAAATGGCTAACAAAGCCTCTGAACTGCGCGCCAAGGATGTGGCCGCACTGGAATCGGAAATCAAGGCCCTGCTGAAGTCGCACTTCAACATGCGCATGCAGCGTGCCACCCAGCAGCTGAACGACACGTCTGCCCTGGGCAAGACCCGTCGTGACATCGCTCGCGCCAAGACCATCCTGGCCGAGAAGAAGAAGCAAGGAGCCGCTCAATGACGGAAGCTCAAACCAAGGCCAAGGTCGTCCGCACCCTGGTTGGCAAGGTCGTCTCTGACGCCCGCGCCAAGACCGTGACCGTTCTGGTCGAGCGTCGTGTGAAGCACGCCCTGTACGGCAAGATCGTGATGAAGTCGGCCAAGTACCACGCCCATGATGAGAACAATGAGTTCCACAAGGGTGACGTGGTTGAAATCACCGAAAGCCGTCCGCTGTCGAAGACCAAGAACTGGGTGGTTTCGCGCCTGGTTGAAAAGGCTGCAGCAGTGTGATGCACGGGGTGCCTTTCGGGGCACCCCTGGTTGGCCTGACGCCCGCAGCATTTTTTGCTGACCGGTGCAAGGGCTGGCCCTGAAGGCCGCGGGGGTTCCTGCGGCCTTTGTCATTTCCGAACCGGTTGTCCAGCGATACTGGCAGCCGGTTTTTTCTTTTTCGGAGACTGGAATGATCCAAGTGGGTGACAAGCTGCCCGGTGGCAAGCTGTTCGAATACATCGAAGTGGAAGGCAACGGCTGCAGCCTGGGGCCCAATGCATTCGATGTGGCCCAGAGCGTGGCTGGCAAGACGATTGCCATCTTCGGCCTGCCCGGCGCCTTCACGCCCACCTGTTCCGCCCAGCATGCGCCGGGTTACATCGCCAAGGCGGCGGCCTTCCAGGCCGTGGGTGTGGACGAGATCTGGTGTGTGTCGGTCAACGATGCGTTCGTGATGGGCGCCTGGGGCCGTGAGCTGGGTGCGCAGGGCAAGGTGCGCATGATGGCCGATGGCAGCGCCGATTTCGTCAAGGCGCTGGGCCTGACGCTGGACCTGAGCGCCAAGGGCCTGGGCCTGCGCGCCGGTCGTTTCTCCATGCTGGTGAAAGACGGCGTGGTGACCCACCTGAACGATGAAAAGGGTGGCGGCTATGCCGTGAGCGATGCCGACACCTTGCTGGCACAGGCGCAGGGCTGATCACCCGGCCGTGCCAGGGCGCGGGGCCCCACCGGAAACGGCGGGGCCAGATGGCGCTTATTGGCGGCTTGCGCCAGGCGAGTCGCGTTCCAATGGGGCCATGCGCCCCTTTTTTCATGCCCGCCGATGGTTGATGCCGCTGTTGTGCCTTGGCCTGGTGGCCTGCGCGCAGGTGAGCGTGAGACGTGTGAACACGGTGGAGCCGGCCAGTTATGAACTGCGGGCTTCGCACATGCAGGCCTTGGAGCGAGAAGCCGAACAGCGCTGCCCCAAGGGCTTCGAGGTGACCCGCCGCGCCGAGCTCAAGGAAGGGCTGGAGCCCGACTGGCGCGGTGCGCGCTGGTGGAACCTGGGCTTGCTGAGGCTGGATGACGAGGGCAACCGTGCGCAGCTGGCGGTGACCTGCCGCTGAGATCGCTCGGGTCACCAGAGGCTGGCGGTCAGGTTCACGGTCAGTGCCAGCACGGTGGCGTTGAACAGGAAGGCCAGCACGCAATGGGCCAGCCCCAGGCGGCGCATGCGGCGTGAGGTCAGGGACACGTCGGCGGTCTGTGCCGAGGTGCCGATCACGAAGGACAGGTACAGGAAATCGACGAAATCGGGGGGCTCGTCGCCCGGGAAGTCGAGCCCGCCTTCGCCGCGCCGGTGCGCGCCCAGGTGGTATTCGTGGGCGTAGTGCAGGGCGAACACGAAATGGATGAAGGCCCAGGACACCGCAATGGTGACGCCTGCCAGGCCCAGATGCAGCAGCCTGTCACTGCCTGCGAGCCCCTTGGCCCTGAGCAGTTCGGCACCGATGGCCGCCATGCTGGCCACGGCCGCCAGCACCGAACCCACCAGCACCACACCCTGGCCGCCATCGAGCCTTTGTGCGCGGGCCAGGCTGTCGGCGGCCTGGTCGCGTTGCACCATGGCCGTGGCGCCCAGCATGTAGGCCAGGGCGCCCAGGTTCCAGCCGAGCAGGGCGCAGGTCATGGCATGGCCAGGCCAGAGGTGGGACAGGCCTGCACCGGAGACCCCGCCCAGCGCCAGCGCCGCCAAGAGCACGGGGCGCGCATGCAATTGAGCCCACAAGCGGGCCCAGGGGCGGGCGCGCACTGGCGATTTGGGGCCCGAAGGCGGGGCAGCCCGGGGTGTTGCATTGGCGCGGCGCCGGCTCATGCGTTCAGACCTCGCGCACGATGGCCTGCAGCAGGCGCCAGCAATCGGCCACGGCGGGGATGTGCACGGCTTCGCCCGGTGCGTGCGCCCCGGTGATCGTGGGCCCGAAGGAGACGATGTCCATGCCGGGGTAGGCCGCGGCGATGAGGCCGCATTCGAGACCCGCGTGGATGACTTGCCGCTGGCTGTCGTGGCCCCAGTGCTGCCTGAAGACCTGTTCGCAGTGTTGCAGCAGGGGGGAATGCGGCGCCGGGGTCCAGCCCGGGTAGTCGCCCGACCGTTCCGCCGCGACGCCGGCCAGTTGCCACAAGGCCGTCAGGCCTTGCGCCAGATCACGGGCGCCAGCGTCACGCAGGGAGCGCACCATGAAGTTGGCGTGGGCGCCATCCGGGCCCCAGGCCAGCACGCCCAGGTTGTTGGAGGTGTCGACCACCCCGGGCACGGCCGTGCTCATGCGGTGCACGCCGTGGGGCGAGGCCCGCAAGGCGTGCAGCCAGCGTTGCTGGCACGGCCAGGGCGTCACATGGGTGGGGGCGGGGTTCAGGGCAGCAGCTTGCAGGCGAAGGCCCGGCTCCTGCCCATCGCAGGCCTGCTGCAGCCACGATTGCCACAGGGCCAGCGCGGCAGGCAGGGCTTCGGCATGGGCGGCGGGCACCCACACCGTGGCTTGGGCCTCACGCGGGATGGCGTTGCGGGCGTTGCCGCCTTGCAGTTGCGCGATGCGCAGCGCGCAGCGGCCCTGCAGGTCATGCAGCACCTGCACCAGCAAGGCGATGGCGTTGCCGCGTTGTTCATGGATGTCGACGCCTGAGTGTCCGCCCCGCAGGCCCGACAGGCTGACGGTGAAGGGCAGGTGTGCCACTGGGGCCGGTTCAGGCAGCCAGCTTTCGCGCACATCGACATCGAGGCCGCCGGCG
>JBEGRT010000235.1:0-3153 GCA_041180305.1 Pseudomonadota bacterium | reverse complement strand
GCTCACCCGCCACGGGGTCGGGCACGCCAATGGCGGCCACTTCCTTGACGCCCGGGTGCGAAGCCACCACGTCTTCGATCTCGTTGGGGTACACGTTGAAGCCCGAGACCAGGATCATGTCCTTCTTGCGGTCCACGATCTTGAAGTAGCCGCGCTCGTCACACACGGCCACGTCACCGGTGGCCAGCCAGCCTTCGCTGTCCAGCACCTTGGCGGTTTCTTCAGGGCGCTGCCAGTAGCCCTTCATCACCTGAGGGCCGCGCACGCAGAGCTCACCGGGCTCACCGATGTCGGCCCAGGTGCCGTCGTCACGGCGGCAACGCACTTCCGTGCTGGGCACCGGCACACCGATCGAGCCGGTGAAGGTGGGCTGCTCTTTCGAGATGTCCACCGGGGCCTGGGTCACGATGGGCGAGCACTCGGTCAGGCCGTAGCCTTCCACGATCGAGGTCTTGGTGACTTCCTTCCAGCGCTCGGCCACGTTGCGTTGCAGGGCCATGCCACCGGCCACCGACAGCTTGAGCTTGGAGAAGTCGAGCTTGGCGAAGGCCGGGTCGTCGAGGAACGAGGCGAACAGCGTGTTCACGCCAGTGATGCCCGAGAACTTTTCGTTCTTGAGGATCATCATCACGCGCTTGGTGTCACGCGGGTTGGCAATCAGGATGTTGCGACCACCCAGGGCCATGAAGATCAGGCCGTTCACGGTCAGCGAGAAGATGTGGTACATCGGGATCAATGTCACCACGGTCTCGGTTTCGCCGGTCAGCTGGCCTTCGGCAAACGCCAGGGCCTGCTGGCAGTTGGCCAGCACGTTCAGGTGGGTCAGCATGGCGCCCTTGGCCACGCCGGTGGTGCCGCCGGTGTATTGCAGGAAGGCCAGGTCCTGCTGCTGCACCTTCACGGGCTTGAGGGCCACCTTGCTGCCCTGGTCCAGGGCATCGCGGTACCAGATGGCACCGGGCAGGCTGTAGGCCGGCACCATCTTCTGCACATGACGCAGCACGAAGTTCAGGGCCCAACCCTTGGGGTTGAACCAGCCTTCGGCCAGCAGGTCGCCGATCTGGGTCAGCACCACCGTCTTGACCTGGGTGCCTTGCTTGGCCTCTTCCAGGGTCTTGGCGAAGGTTTCCATGACGATGATGACCTCAGCGCCGGAATCCTTCAGGGTGTGCTGCAGCTCACGGGCTGTGTACAGCGGGTTCACGTTCACCACCACGGCGCCCAGGCGCAGCACGGCGAACAGCGTGATCGGGTACTGCAGGGTGTTGGGCAGCATGATGGCGACGCGGTCGCCCTTCTTCACACCCTTGCTCTGCAGGAAGCCAGCGAAGGCCTTGACACGGCGCTCGAACAGGTCGTTCGACATCTCGGTGCCGATGCTGACAAAGCCAGGACGGTCACGGAACTTGTTGACGCACTCGTCGAAGTAGTCGTTGAGCGACTGGTACTTGTTCAGGTCGATGTCGTGGGCGACACCCTTGACGTACTCCTTCAACCAGATCCGGTTGGTGGTGCCGTCGGGGTTCACGAGCGATTGTGCGGGAGGCGTGGCTGCCGCGCTGGCTTGCGTCATCTCAGAAATCTCCTCGGGTACCTGCGAACCCGTTCTTGTTCAGCCCACAAATTTTCATGACATGCATGTCAATTAAAATGCAATACGTGGCTGATTGTAAGGAAAACCCGAGGGTTGCCACCTAGGTGCAACCCCCGTATCACACAGCGATCAACGCTCGACGATGGCGACCACGCCCTGGCCACCTGCGGCGCAGATCGAGATCAGGCCGCGGCCCGAACCCTTCTGGGCCAGCATCTTGGCCAGCGAGGCCACAATGCGGCCGCCGGTCGCGGCGAAGGGGTGACCCGCTGCCAGCGACGAGCCATTGACGTTCAGCTTCTTGCGGTCGATCGAGCCCAACGGCTTGTCCAGACCCAGCTTGTCCTTGCAGTACTTGGCGTCTTCCCAGGCCTTCAGGGTGCACAGCACCTGAGCGGCGAAGGCTTCGTGGATTTCATAGAAATCGAAGTCTTGCAGGGTCAGGCCAGCGCGGGCCAGCATGCGCGGCACAGCGTAGGCCGGGGCCATCAGCAGGCCTTCCTTGTTGGCACCGAAGAAGTCCACGGCGGCCACTTCGGCATGGGTGATGTAGGCCTGCACGGGCAGGTTGTGGGCCTTGGCCCATTCCTCGCTGCCCAGCAGCACGGCCGAGGCGCCGTCGGTCAGCGGGGTCGAGTTGGCGGGGGTCAGGGTGCCCTGGCCAGGCGCAACCTTCTTGTCGAAGCAGGGCTTGAGGGTACGCAGCTTCTCGATGGTGATGCCTTCGCGCAGGTTGTTGTCCTTGGACAGTCCCTTGTAAGGCGTCATCAGGTCAGCGAAGAAGCCTTCCTTGTAAGCGCGGGCCATGTTCTGGTGAGAAGCCAGGGCCAGCTGGTCCTGCTCTTCACGGGGGATGGCCCATTCGCGAGCCATCAGCTCAGCGTGTTCGCCCATCGAGAAGCCGGTGCGGGGCTCGCCGTTCTTCGGAATGGCCGGCTTGACCAGCATCGAGGGACGGATCTTCGAGATCACCTGCAGCTGGGCCATGGTGCCCTTGGCACGGTTGGCTTCCATCAGGATCTTGCGCATCTTTTCGTTGATGCCGATGGGGGCGTCCGAGGTCGTGTCCACGCCACCGCCGATGCCGCTTTCGATGTGGCCCAGGGCGATCTTGTTGGCCACCAGCATGATGGCTTCCAGACCGGTGCCGCAAGCCTGTTGCAGGTCGTAGGCCGGGGTTTGCGGCGACAGCGTGGTCGACAGCACGCATTCGCGCACCAGGTTGAAGTCACGCGAGTGCTTCATGACGGCGCCAGCGGCCACATCACCCAGGCGTTCGCCATGCAGATTGAAACGGTCGACCAGGCCTTGCAGCGTGGAAGTCAGCATGTCCTGGTTGGACTCGTGCGAGTAGGCGGTGTTGGAACGGGCGAAGGGGATGCGGTTGCCGCCCAGGATGGCGACGCGACGAACGGATTGCATGTGAGGGTCCTGTGAGTGTGAGGGTTGCGAAGGCGATGGCGTGATGACGTCAGTACGTCACTCGGCCCTTCAAGTGGGGCTTGTCGCCCTTGGCATTGCGAACTTCGAACAGCGCGCCGTTCTCCTGGCGCGCGGTC
>JBEGRT010000234.1:0-2936 GCA_041180305.1 Pseudomonadota bacterium | reverse complement strand
TGCTGGCCCCCGTGCTGCGCAACCGCAAGGGCGAACACGCCGAGCTGTTCGCGCAGATGCAGTCGCAGGGCTTCGTGCGCTTTCGGGTCGATGGCGAGGTGGTCGAAGTGGCCGACCTGCCTGCCCTGGGCACGCAGACCAAGCACAACATCGATGTGGTGGTCGATCGCCTCAAGGTGCGCGCCGACATGGGGCAGCGGCTGGCCGAAAGCCTGGAAGCCGCACTGAACATGGCCGAAGGCCGTGTGCTGGTGCTGGAAATGGACACGGGGGTCGAGCACCTGTTCTCGGCCAAGTTCGCCTGCCCGGTGTGCAGCTACTCGCTGGCCGAGCTGGAGCCGCGCCTGTTCTCGTTCAACTCGCCGCAAGGGGCCTGCCCCACCTGCGATGGCCTGGGCCAGGTCATCGCTTTTGATCCCGAGCGCGTGGTGGCCTTCCCCTCGCTCAGCCTGGCCAGTGGCGCCGTCAAGGGCTGGGACCGCCGCAACCCCTACACCTGGTCGCTGGTGGAAAGCATTGGCCAGCACTACGGGGTCGATGTCGAGCAGCCTTTTGAAGAACTGCCCGAGGCCTTCCAGCAGGTCATGCTGTACGGCTCGGGCGAGGTCGAGATCGAATTCACCTACGAAGCCGACGGCCCCGCCAAGAATGGCGTGAGCAAGAAACGCAAGGTCAAGCGCAGCCACCCCTTCGAAGGCATCATCCCCAACTTCGAGCGCCGCTTCAAGGAAACCGATTCGGCCGCGGTGCGCGAAGAACTTGGCCGCTACCAGCAGCCCAAGGCCTGCCCCTCCTGCCATGGCCACCGCCTGCGCACCGAGGCCCGCCACGTGAAGATGGTCGATGCCGTCTCGGGCGAAGGCAAGGCCATTTATGAAATCGGCCGGGCCACGCTGGCCGAGGCCCACCGCTACTTCGAAGGCCTGCAGCTGCAAGGCGCCAAGGCCGAGATCGCGGCCAAGGTGGTGCAGGAGATCCGCTCGCGCCTGCGCTTTCTGAACGATGTGGGCCTGAGCTACCTCAGCCTGGAACGCAGCGCCGACACGCTGTCGGGCGGCGAGGCCCAGCGCATCCGCCTGGCCTCGCAGATCGGCTCGGGCCTGACGGGCGTGATGTACGTGCTCGACGAGCCCAGCATCGGCCTGCACCAGCGCGACAACGACCGCCTCATCGGCACCTTGCGCCACCTGCGCAACCTGGGCAACAGCGTGATCGTGGTCGAGCACGACGAAGACATGATCCGCGCCGCCGACCACGTGGTCGACATGGGCCCCGGCGCGGGTGTGCACGGCGGCCAGGTGCTGTCGCAAGGCACGCCCGCCCACATCGAGGGAGACCCCGAAAGCCTGACCGGCCGCTACCTGGCCGGTGTGCTGCGCATCAACGTGCCGCGTCAGCGCCTGCCCTTCACGCCTGACACGCCGCGCCTGCGCGTGGTCAATGCCCGCGGGCACAACCTCAAGGGCGTGACCGCCGAATTCCCGCAAGGCCTGCTGACCTGCGTGACCGGGGTGTCCGGCTCGGGCAAGTCCACGCTGGTGAACGACACGCTGTATGCGGCCGTGGCCCGCAAGCTGTACCAGAGCCACCTGGAGCCCGCCGCGCACGACGAGATCGAAGGCCTGGAGCTGTTCGACAAGGTCATCAATGTGGACCAGAGCCCGATTGGCCGCACGCCGCGCAGCAACCCGGCCACCTACACGGGCCTGTTCACGCCCATGCGTGAGCTGTTCGCCGATGTGCCCATGGCGCGTGAGCGGGGCTATGGCGCCGGGCGCTTCTCGTTCAACGTGGCCGGTGGCCGCTGCGAGGCCTGCCAGGGCGATGGCGTCATCAAGGTGGAAATGCACTTCCTGCCGGATGTGTACGTGCCTTGTGACATCTGCCAGGGCAAGCGCTACAACCGCGAAACGCTGGACGTGCAGTACAAGGGCAAGAACATCCACGAGGTGCTGAACCTGACCGTGGAAGACGCCCTGCAGTTCTTCAGCGCCGTGCCCAGCATCGCTCGCAAGCTGCAGACCCTGATGGACGTGGGCCTGGGCTACATCCGCCTGGGGCAAAGTGCCACCACCTTGTCGGGTGGCGAGGCGCAGCGCGTGAAGCTGGCGCAAGAGCTCAGCAAGCGCGACACCGGCCGCACGCTCTACATCCTGGACGAGCCCACCACGGGCCTGCACTTCCACGACATCGCCCTGCTGCTCAAGGTGCTGCACCAGCTGCGCGATGCGGGCAACACCATCGTCATCATCGAGCACAACCTCGATGTCATCAAAACCGCCGACTGGCTGATCGACGTGGGCCCCGAAGGGGGTTCGGGGGGCGGCACCATCCTGGTGACCGGCACGCCCGAGCAGGTGGCCGCCTGCGCGCAAAGCCACACGGGCCGTTATCTGGCGCCCTTGCTCAAGGCTTGAGCGCCCAGGGCTTTCAGCGTGAAAGCCCTCGGTTGTGGACACCACCCCACATCAAGCTGGGGAGCAATCCCTATCTCTTGGGACAGGGGGAGGGTGTGGGCGCGCGCTGGACAGGACAGAATCCACGGCGCGTTGCCCGAAATCCTTTGGGTAGTTGATCAAATCACTCGGGTTTTGTCGGCGGCATGAACCGGCGGCCCTTCAGCCTTCACTCACGCTCGAAAGCCTGAAGACGCACGCCCCGCGCTGCCGATGCAGGTTCAACCCGGCAGTACCTCTTCCAACCCAGGGAGCCACAGGCTCCGCCATTCCTCACACAAGGACACACCATGAACACCACTTTCAAGAGCATCGTCGCCGCTGTCATCGCCCTGGGCGCCGCTTCGGCTTTCGCCCAGTCGTCGAAGGTTGACCTGAAGAACACCGTGCAGCTGCAAGCTGGCGGCATGGCCAACAAGCAGGAAATGAACGTTGGCAACGTCAAGGGCAAGGGCGAATCGAAGGTGAACGCCGAGAACA
>JBEGRT010000233.1:0-3001 GCA_041180305.1 Pseudomonadota bacterium | reverse complement strand
CAGAGGCCATTTCGATCAGTTCCAGGGTGTGGGCTTGGGTGGTCGTGTTCATGCACCCATGGTAGCGGCGCGCAACCAGGGCCACACCAGCATCCACACGCTGGTGGCCATCAGCATGAGGGCGAAGTGGCTGCGCAGGCGCTGTTCGGGCAGCCGGGTGGCCAGGGCCACACCGGCCGACACCGTGAGGGTGCCGGCCAGGGCCATGGGCAGGCCCATGTGCCAGTCCACCCGCTGGGCCTGCGCGTAGGTGCTCAAGGCCATCACGGCACTCGGGGCCACCAGGGCCAGGGCCAGGCTCTGGGCCACGGCCTGGCGCTGGCCGAACCAGCGGGTCAGCACCGGGGTGGCCACCAGCCCGCCGCCAATGCCCATCAGGCCCATGCTGCTGCCGCCCAGCACTCCCACCAGCGGGATGTAGCGTGCCGGCAGTGGCGTGGCTTGTGCAGCCTGCGCCAGTGCCTGCGGGCGCTGGCTGCGCCACATCTGCCAGCCCACCCAGGCCAGGAAGGTGCAGAACATCAGGCGCAGGTGTTGCGGCGGCAGGGCATTGGCAAAGCGCGCCATGAACCAGGTGGTCAGCGTGCCCAGGGCGGCAATGCCCAGCACCCGTGGCAGCGGGGCCGGGGTGATGCGCTGGTAGCGCCACCACGCGATCAGCAGGTTGGGCACCATCAGCACCAGGGCTGTGCCTTGTGCGTGGGCCTGGTCCATGCCGTAGGCCAGCACCAGCAAGGGGATGGCGATGATGCCGCCGCCGATGCCGAACACCCCGCCGAAAAAGCCCAGGGCCGCACCCACCGCCAGGGCCTGAAGCCACTGCACGCCGGGCGTCATCCACCAATCCGTGTACCACATGCGTGCATGGTGGCGCATGCATTCATATGCATCAATGGTTCGATAATTACTTGATTCATGCGTTCATTGCATGAATGATGGCGGCATGCACGCCGCTCAAGACCTGGCTTTTTTCAACCTGCTGGCCCGCCATGCCAGCCTGGCGGCTGCGGCTGCCGAACTGGGGCTCAGCCCACCGGCGGTCAGCCGCCGCCTGTCGGGGCTGGAGCGCCGCCTGGGCGTGCGCCTGCTGAACCGCACCACACGGCGCATGAGCCTCACGCCCGAGGGGGAGCGCTACCTGGAAGAAGGCGCCCGCATCCTGCAGGACATCGAGCAGCTCGAGCGCGCACTGGGGGCCAGCCGCGACGAGCCGCAAGGCCTGCTGCGCATCAATGCGACCTTCGGCTTCGGGCGCCGGCACCTGTCCCCGGCCATTTCGGCCTTTGCGCAGGCCCACCCGAAGGTGCAGGTCATGCTGGAGCTGACCGACAAACCGCTCGACCTCACGGCGCACGCCATGGACCTGGGCATCTTCTTCGGGCCGCCGCCGGATGCGCGGGTGCTGGCTCGCCGCATCGTGGCCAACCGCCGCTTGCTGTGCGCGGCCCCGGCCTATCTGTCACGGCATGGCATGCCTGAGGCGCCCCAGGCCCTGACCCGGCACGACTGCATCGTGATCCGTGAGAACCAGCGCGCCTGGAACCACTGGGCCTTGCGCCGGGGCCACGACAGCCAGCTCGTGAAGGTGCAAGGGCGCCTGAGCACCAACCATGGCGAGGTGGCGGTCGACTGGGCGCTGGCCGGGCACGGCATCTTGTTGCGCTCGGAATGGGACGTGCGCCACCTGATCGACACCGGAGAGCTGGTGCATGTGCTGCCCGAATGGGTCGATGCCGCTGCCGACATCCACGCGGTCTATCCGCAGCGCCACCACCTGTCGGCCAAGGTGCGCGCCTTCATCGATTTTCTGCTCAGCTGGTTTGGCGAGCCTGTTCAGGCGCCAGACGCAGCCAGGCCATGACCTGATCCACCACCCAGGGGCCCGCGTCGAGCGGCAGGTCGTGCCCTGCAGTGGGGTGGTCCGCATGCGCGCATTGCCAGCGTGCCAGCAAGGCCTGGGTGCAGCGCGGCGACACCAGCTGGTCGCCCAGACCCTGCAGCAGCAGCACTGGCACGGGCGGTGGCACCAGCGGGGCGCGGTAGCGCAGCGCCGCCCACAGTTGCCTGAGCGCGTTGGTGGCTGACACCGGGTGGGCCGAACGCAGGTTCATCCAGTGCTCCAGCGTGCTCTCAGGGTTGGCCGGGTGTCGCGTGGTCATGCGCATGGTGGTGCGCTCGATGGCCCGCACATCGGGGTACATCAGGCTCATGCGCAGGATGCGCAGCCACTGCTCAGGGCGCATGCGATCCCAGGTGCGGCTGTAGGGCCTGAGGCTGGTGTTCATCAGCACCAGGCTGTCGATCTCGTGGGGGTGGGCATGGGCCCAGGCCGTGGCCACCATGGCACCCAGGCTCATGGCCAGCACGCGGCAAGGCCCGGTCACGCCCTGGGCCCGCAGTTGCTGGCGCAGGTCTTCGGCCATGGCCGGCACCGACAGGTGGCTGGCTTCACGGAAGCGCGCGCCGTTGCCTGCGATGTCGGGGGTGATCACACGCGTGCCTTCGGGCAATTGCTGCCGCAGCACTTCCACGAAGTGACCCCAGTGCCCGGCTTCCCGCGTGAGGCCCCGGATCAGGACCCAGGGGATGTCGGTGTTCATCGGGGCTCCTGTGTTGAGCATGTCTGAATTTGCCAGTGTGCCAAAGCCGCGGCGTTTTCGGCCACTCGCCGGTCGCCAGCAGGTAACCAGTTCGCGTGACTGTGGGCTGCACGCGCCATGAAGTCCAGTAATGACATGTGCCGGCGCAGCACCCGCTGCCGACGGTGCTCGATCAGGGGGTTGAAGATGCCGTGTCGGCTGAACAGCTGGCGGGGGTTCTTGCGCACCCACAGCCACGAGCCCATCTCCAGGGTCAGTGGCAGGAACACGGGCTCGCTGGCTGCGGCCCCCGGGGTGATCGGCGGTCTCTGCAGGGCCTGCAGGTACAGGTGATCCCAGAGGTCGCCATGGGCCAGGTACTGCAGGCTTTGCGGCTCGAACACATAGCGGTGGTGGGCGTG
>JBEGRT010000232.1:0-8498 GCA_041180305.1 Pseudomonadota bacterium | reverse complement strand
GGCATCGTCCTCACGGAAGTCACCTTCATTGGCCATCAGCACGAAGGTCTGGCCGTTGCGTTCCATGGTGGCCACGCCGTCGGGCATGTACAGGCCCTTGGCATTCACGTTGCTGAACTTGACGGTGCCGTTGTTCAGCGGGTCGATGCTGTTGCCAGCGGCGCTGAAGTCTTTCGCGCCCAGCCCGACCACCCGGGTGAAAGTGCCGCTCTGCAGGTCGAGCACGCCCATGCCGTTGGCTTCCTGCAGCGACACATAAGCCTGGGTGCCCGCGCGGTTCACGGCGATGTATTCGGGTTCGGCGTCCATGCCGGTGTTGGTGCGCAGGTGGGTGCCCGTGGTGGCCACGCCGCCCAGGGTGGCCGTGGCGGTCACGGTGCGGGTGCGCACGTCGATGATGCTGACGCTGCCTGCAGGGTCTTGTGCCGACAGGCCGTAGTTGCGGTGCCCGCCAGAGTCTGCCAGGCGTGCACCATAGGTGCTGGGGGTGGCCTCATTGGCCACCAGCACGCGGCTGCCGTCGGGCGTGAAGGTCAGCATGTCGGGCAGGGCGCCCACGGTCACGCTGCCCGTCAGCTGGCGGCTGGTGGTGTCGTAGAACTGAACCGTGCCCGGGCTGGTGCGCGTGCTGGCCTCGAGGGCCAAAGCGGCCACGCCGTTGTGGATGGCCACGCTGTTGACGCTGCCGAAGGCGCTGGTGTTGATGTGGTCGATGCGGCTGCCCGTGGTGGCGTCCAGCACGTCGATGCCGGTCACGCCCGACACCCACAGCTGCCCGTTCACGCGGTCATGCGCCACGATCTCGGACAAGAACCCGGCGGTGCTGCCATTGGTGGCGGCGTGCACGTGGGTCCAGGCCAGCGAAGCGCCTTGCAGCACGTTCGAAAAACTCTGTGCGTGGGCGGTGGGGGCCAGGGCGGCGGCGGTCAGGGCGGCAGCCACCGACAGACGCAAGGATGAACGCAGGGACAGGGCGCGGGACTTCATGGTGATTCCGTGACGGCAGGGTGACAGACAGGGTGCGACGGCCTGCAGCGTGCGCACCGTCCGTGAAACTGGCGTGACAACCTGCCGGAACCCCCGCGCCTGCGGTGGCGACGGGAAGCGCGTACATTCAAGGGCATGACCCTGCCGACCGACGCCACGCCGGCCGCTCCTGACAGCGGCACCTTCGTGTCCTACCCCGACTCGCCGTTCGAGTTGTTCCAGCCCTACCCGCCCGCTGGCGACCAGCCCACGGCCATCGGGCAGCTGGTCGAGGGCATCGAAGACGGCCTGAGCTACCAGACCCTGCTGGGCGTGACCGGCTCGGGCAAGACCTTCACCATGGCCAACGTGATCGCCCGGTCGGGGCGCCCGGCCATCGTGTTCGCGCCCAACAAGACCCTGGCGGCCCAGCTGTACGCCGAGTTCCGCGAGTTCTTTCCCAAGAACGCGGTCGAATACTTCGTCAGCTACTACGACTACTACCAGCCCGAAGCCTACGTGCCGCAGCGCGACCTCTTCATCGAGAAGGACAGCGCCATCAACGAGGCCATCGAGCAGATGCGGCTGAGCGCCACCAAAAGCATCCTCGAACGCCGCGACGTGATCATCGTGGCCACCGTGTCGGCCATCTACGGCATCGGCAAGCCGGAGGATTACACCAAGATGCGGTTCATCGTGCGCGTGGGCGACAAGATGGACCAGCGTGATGTGATCGCTCAGCTGATCCGCATGCAGTACAAGCGCAACGACATGGATTTCGGGCGTGGCACCTTCCGCGTGCGCGGCGACACCATCGACATCTTTCCGGCCGAACACAGCGAGCTGGCCCTGCGCCTGGAGCTGTTCGACGACGAGGTCGATTCCCTGGCCCTGTTCGACCCCCTGACCGGCAGGATCCGCCAGAAGATTCCGCGTTTCGTGGTCTACCCCTCCAGCCACTACGTCACCCCGCGCGAGCAGGTGCTCAATGCCATCGAGGGCATCAAGCATGAGCTCAACGAGCGCGTGAAGTTCTTCGTGGCCGAAGGCAAGCTGGTCGAGGCCCAGCGCATCGAGCAGCGCACCCGGTTCGACCTCGAAATGCTGCAGGAGATCGGGCACTGCAAGGGCATCGAGAACTACACCCGCCACCTGTCGGGCGCCCGCCCGGGCGATGCGCCGCCCACGCTGGTCGACTACATGCCCGCTGACGCGCTGATGTTCCTCGACGAAAGCCACGTGATGATCGGCCAGCTGGGCGCCATGTACAACGGCGACCGCTCACGCAAGACCACGCTGGTGGAGTTCGGCTTTCGCCTGCCGTCGGCCCTCGACAACCGGCCGCTGAAGTTCGAAGAGTTCGAAAAGAAGATGCGCCAGGTGGTGTTCGTCTCGGCCACGCCGGCCGCCTACGAGCAGCAGCATGCTGGCCAGGTGGTCGAGCAGGTGGTGCGCCCCACCGGCCTGGTCGACCCGGTGGTGGAGGTGCGCCCGGCCACCCACCAGGTCGACGACGTGCTGCAGGAGATCCGCATCCGTGTGGAAAAGAACGAGCGCGTGCTGATCACCACGCTGACCAAGCGCATGTCCGAGCAGCTGACCGACTACCTGACTGAAAACGGCGTGAAGGTGCGTTACCTGCACTCCGACATCGACACGGTCGAGCGGGTGGAGATCTTGCGCGACCTGCGCCTGGGCACCTTCGACGTGCTGGTGGGCATCAACCTGCTGCGCGAAGGCCTGGACATCCCCGAGGTGTCGCTGGTGGCCATTCTGGATGCCGACAAGGAAGGCTTCCTGCGCGCCGAGCGCAGCCTGATCCAGACCATTGGCCGCGCCGCGCGCAACCAGAACGGTCACGCCATCTTGTATGCCGACCGCATCACCGAATCCATGCGCAAGGCCATGGGCGAGACCGAGCGCCGCCGTGCCAAGCAGATCGCGCACAACGAGGCGCATGGCATCACGCCGCGCACCGTGAGCAAGCAGGTCAAGGAGCTGATCGACGGCGTGATGTCGAACGCCGCCAAGGACGACCTGCGGGCCGCCGAGCAGCTGGCCGCCTCCGTGGCCGACGCTGGGGCCCTGAGCGAGAAAGACCTGGGCAAGCGCATCAAGCAGCTGGAAAAGGACATGCTGGAAGCCGCCCGCAACCTGGAATTCGAGAAGGCCGCCCGCCTGCGCGACCAGCTGTCCCTGCTGAAAGAGCAGGCCTTCGGTGCGGCCGGGGGCGACCACATCGTGCCGATCTCGGCGGGCAAGCGGGCCTGACCGCGGCGGTTTCAGTGCAGGGCGCCCCATGGGCGCCACGACAAAGGGCCCCCGCGGGGGCCCTTCGGCAAGCGGCGCAGACCGCGTTCAGCCGCGCGAGAACAGGCGGCTGGCGGCCAGGCCACCGCGAGTGCACAGCGCCACGATGGCGGCCACACCGGCGATGCTGACCCAGCTGGGCAGGTCGGTCGACGCCAGCGGCTCGCTCAGCAGGCCAATGGCCAGCACCAGGCCGGTCAGGAAACCGAGGATCACGCCCACCTTTTCCAGTTCGACAGCGGTGTCGTGCTTCAGCGAATCGATCGTTTGAGCCATGATGACCTCCAGGAAGTCAGTGAATTGATGCGATGCAGTGTACCCAAGCGGCCTAGGGTTTACACCAGTAATTAAGTGTAAACCCTCTGAACGCGGGGCATTCACCGTTCAACCTGTTGTTTTCCGTGTTTTTTGCAAGGTGGAAGTCATGGCGCCGTACCGGGTTCTGTTCGTCTGCATGGGTAACATCTGTCGAAGCCCCACCGCCGAGGCCGTGTTGCGCCACCAGCTCGATCAGGCGGGCTTGTCGGGCTTTGTCGAGGTCGATTCAGCGGGCACCCATGCGCACCATGTGGGCGAGCCCCCCGACCTGCGCAGCCAGCAGCATGCGGCCCGCCGCGGTTACGACTTGAGTGTGCTGCGCGCGCGACGGGTGGCTCCGGCCGATTACGAGCGTTTCGATCTGTTGCTGGCGATGGACTGGGACAACCTGAGCCTGCTGGAAAACGGCGCCCCAGATGAGCCAGCCCTCCGGCGCAAGCTGCGCCGCCTGGTCGATTACCTGCCCAAAGACTCTCCCCACGCCGGTGTCCAGGCGGTGCCCGATCCTTATTACGGTGGCGAGGCTGGCTTCGAGCACGTGCTCGACCTGGTCGAAGCGGCCTGTGAAGGGCTGGTGGCCTACCTGAAGGCGGCCATGCCCCACCGAGTGCGGGGTGCGCGCGACCACTGAGGCAGATCGCCTGCTCGATAGCCTGCACCTATCGTGTCAATCAACGTAAACCAAGGGAACTCCCTTGTCTAAGGTTGACCGAAACAGTGGGGTACTCTAAAATCGAGTCATTCAGTCGGGAATTGATGACCCCTCCGATCCGGCGATCCCGGGTCGGGCACATTCAGGTAAACCCTAGCCAATCACAGGGTCATTGGCGCCCCGACAAGGAGATCAGCATGCGTTTGACCACCAAAGGCCGTTTCGCCGTCACGGCCATGATCGACCTGGCGCTTCGGGAGCACACCGGCCCCGTTGCACTGGCTGCCATCAGCCAGCGCCAGCAGATTTCGCTGTCCTACCTGGAACAGCTGTTCGGCAAGCTGCGCCGCCATGAACTGGTGGAAAGCACCCGCGGCCCCGGCGGCGGGTATTCGCTGGGTCGCAAGGCCGAAGACATCACGGTGGCCGACATCATCGTGGCCGTTGACGAGCCCATCGACGCCACGGGCTGCGGCGGCAAGGAAAACTGCATGGGTGATGACGGTGGCCGCTGCATGACGCACGACCTCTGGACCAGCCTGAACGCCAAGATGATCGAGTACCTCGACTCGATCAGCCTGAAGAAGCTGGTGGAAGACCAGCTGGCCAAGGGTGTGTCCATCGAGGCGCAGCCCATCAAGCGTGCCATCTCGACGCAGCCGGTGGTCAAGCCCATCAAGGTCACGGCACCGAATTCGGTGTTCGCCCTGGGCACGACCCTGAGCAAGTAAGGGCCAAGGGCCTTCAAAGGGCCCTGAGGCTCGATAATTGAAGGTTTTGTGAAACGCTGTGCCGTCGGCCTGAGCCGCCGGCGTGGCTGAAACGATTGAGAGTCCGACCATGGACATGACCCCGCACTTTCCCATCTACATGGACTACGGCGCCACCACGCCGTGCGACCCGCGTGTCGTCGACGCCATGATCCCCTGGCTGCGCGAACACTTCGGCAACCCCGCCTCGCGCACCCACGCCTACGGGTGGGAAGCTGAAGAAGCGGTCGAAAAGGCCCGCACCCAGGTGGCCGACCTGATCGGCGCCGACCCGCGTGAGATCGTCTGGACCTCGGGTGCCACCGAATCGAACAACCTGGCCATCAAGGGCGCAGCGCACTTCTACCAGTCGCGCGGCAAGCACATCATCACGGTCAAGACCGAGCACAAGGCCGTGCTGGACACCGTGCGTGAACTGGAGCGCCAGGGCTTCGAGGCCACCTACCTCGACGTCAAGGACGATGGCCTGCTGGATCTGGACGTGCTCAAGGCCGCCATCCGCCCGGACACCATCCTGATCTCGGTCATGTACGTGAACAACGAGATCGGCGTGATCCAGGACATCCCCGCCATTGGCGCGCTGTGCCGTGAAAAGGGCATCGTGTTCCATGTGGACGCAGCCCAGGCCACCGGCAAGATCGACATCGACATGGCCCAGCTGCCCATCGACCTGATGAGCCTGGCCTCGCACAAGACCTACGGCCCCAAGGGCATCGGTGCGCTGTACGTGCGCCGCAAGCCCCGCGTGCGCCTGGAAGCCCAGATGCACGGTGGTGGCCACGAGCGCGGCATGCGTTCGGGCACGCTGCCCACCCACCAGTGCGTGGGCATGGGCGAGGCCTTCCGCATTGCCAAGGAAGAAATGCACGCCGAGAACGAGCGCGTGCGTGCCCTGCGTGATCGCCTGCTGGCCGGCCTGCAAGGCATCGAGCAGATCTTCGTGAACGGTGACCTCGAGCGCCGCATTCCGCACAACCTGAACGTGTCGTTCAACTACGTGGAAGGCGAGTCGCTGATCATGGGCATCAAGGGCATCGCCGTGTCGTCGGGCTCGGCCTGCACCTCGGCTTCGCTGGAGCCCAGCTACGTGCTGCGCGCCCTGGGCCGTTCCGACGAACTGGCGCACAGCTCGCTGCGCATGACCATCGGCCGCTTCACCACCGAAGAAGAAGTCGACTTCGTGGTCAACACATTGAAGGACCGCGTGGCCAAGCTGCGCGAGCTGTCCCCGCTGTGGGACATGTACAAGGACGGCATCGACCTGAGCACCATCCAGTGGTCCGCTCACTGATCTCCGCCCCCTGATCGAATCTGGAGTTTGAAATGGCATACAGCGACAAGGTCATCGACCATTACGAAAACCCCCGCAACGTCGGTTCGTTCGAAAAGGGCGACGAGACCGTGGGCACCGGCATGGTGGGCGCGCCCGCTTGCGGCGACGTGATGAAGCTGCAGATCAAGGTCAACCCCGAAACCGGTGTGATCGAAGACGCGCGTTTCAAGACCTATGGCTGCGGCTCGGCCATCGCCTCGAGCAGCCTGGTCACCGAATGGGTGCGCGGCAAGACCCTGGACGAAGCCCTGTCCATCAAGAACACGCAGATCGCCGAAGAGCTGGCCTTGCCCCCGGTCAAGATCCACTGCTCGATCCTGGCCGAAGATGCGATCAAAGCCGCCGTCAGCGACTACAAGACCAAGCATGCAGCCTGAACTCAACTCCTGCACCAGTGGCCCTGAAAAGGGCCCGCTGCCCGAGATGGCCGGCCACGACCACATGTCGGTGGGCCTGACCGAGGCAGCGGCACGCCACATCACGCGCTACCTGGGTCGTCGCGGCAAGGGCGTGGGTGTGCGCCTGGGTGTCAAGACCACGGGTTGCTCGGGCCTGGCCTACAAGATCGAATACGCCGATGAAGTGAACCCCGAAGACGTGGTCTTCGAGCAGCTGGGCGTCAAGATCCTGGTCGATCCCAAGAGCCTGCCCTACATCGACGGCACCGAGCTCGACTTCGTGCGTGAAGGCCTCAACGAAGGCTTCAAGTTCAACAACCCCAACGAACGTGACCGTTGCGGTTGTGGGGAATCGTTCCGCGTCTGAGCCGACACGATCGGCACAGGCCTCGCGACACCTGAAGCCTCACCCCTGGTGGGGCTTCGCACTTTGAACCGCCATGAACATCGACGCCGACGATTTCACCCTGCTGGGCCTGCCCCGCTCCTTCGCGCTGGACCGCGCGCAGCTGGATGCGGCCTGGAAAGCCCTGCAGGCCCGTGTGCACCCTGACCGCTTTGCAGCCGAAGGCGCGGCCTCGCAGCGCGTGGCCATGCAATGGGCCGTGCGCGTGAACGAAGCGCACCAGCGCCTGAAAGACCCGCTCAAGCGGGCGGCCTACCTGTGCGAGCTGGCCGGTGTGCCGGTCAATGCCGAGAACAACACGGCCATGCCCGGCGCCTTCCTGATGCAGCAGATGCAGTGGCGAGAAGCGCTGGAAGACGCCACCTCGGCGGCCGATGTCGAAGCCCTGCAGGGCGACGTGCTGACCGACCGCAAGGCCCGCATCGCCCGTGTGACCGAGTTGCTCGATGGCACGCCTCCAGCCGACGCCGCAAGTGCCGCCCAGGAAGTGCGTGCGCTGATGTTCATCGACCGCCTGCTCGAAGAGGTGGACACCCGCCTCGAACAGTACGAAGACCTCTGAACCATGGCCCTGCTGCAAATTTCCGAACCCGGGCAATCGCCCGACCCCCACCAGCGCCGCATCGCGGTGGGCATCGACCTGGGCACCACGCATTCGCTGGTGGCCTCGGTGCGCCATGGCAATGCCGAATGCCTGCCCGACGAACAGGGCCGCGTGATCCTGCCGTCGGCGGTGCGCTATTTCCTGGACGAGCAAGGCCGCACCCGCCGCCACATTGGCCATGAGGCCATGGCTGCCGCGGCCGAAGACCCGGTCAACACCATCGTCTCGGTCAAGCGCTTCATGGGCCGCCGCCTGGCCGACCTGCCCGATGCCGGCAAGCTGCCCTACCAGTTCGACGACCAGCCCGGCATGGTGGCCGTGCAGACCGTGGCAGGCGCCAAGAGCCCCATCGAGGTGTCGGCCGAGATCCTGGCCAGCCTGCGCCAGCGCGCCGAAGACACCTTCAACGACGACCTGTTCGGCGCCGTGATCACGGTGCCGGCCTATTTCGATGACGCCCAGCGCCAGGCCACGAAAGACGCGGCCCAGATGGCCGGTCTGAACGTGCTGCGCCTGCTCAACGAGCCCACGGCTGCGGCCATTGCCTACGGCCTGGACAACGGTGCCGAAGGCCTCTACGCCATCTACGACCTGGGCGGCGGCACCTTCGACATCTCGCTGCTGCAACTGAGCCGCGGCGTGTTCGAGGTGGTGGCCACGGGCGGTGATTCGGCCCTGGGCGGTGACGACATCGACCACGCCCTGGCCGAGGCCGCGCTGGCCCTGGCCGGCCTGAAGGCC
>JBEGRT010000231.1:0-3111 GCA_041180305.1 Pseudomonadota bacterium | reverse complement strand
CGAAGTGCGCTGGCAGGCCGATGGCCGGCTGGTCGTGCTGGCCCCTCGCACCGGCTGGTTGACGGAAGTGCCCGTGCTGCCAGGCCAGCGCGTGGAAGCCGGCACCCCCTTGCTGACCGTGGCCCGCACCGACCGTCTGGTGGTGGATGTGGCTGTGCCCCTTGCCCAGGCGGGCGCGCGGCGCGTGGGCGATGCCCTGACCGTGCAGTCCACGACCACCGAAAAAACATCTGCCGCACAGCGCACCTCAGGCCGCGTGGTGGCCGTGGCCCCCACCCTGACGCCAGGCACGCAGACCGTGCGGGTGCGCGGTGAGATCCCCAATGCCCAAGGGCAGTGGCGCGCAGGCCAATGGGTGGAGGTGAGCCTGGGCCAGGCCGTCGGCGTACAGAAAGTTCCGGCCAGCGCGGTGCTGCCCGGCCAGAACAGCACAGCCCTTGTGTTCGAGGCCGGAGCGAATGGCCGATTCGAAGCCCGCGCTGTGAAGGTGCTGGGGCGCGATGGCGGCGCAGCGCTGGTGCAGGGCTTGCGCCCCGACGCCCGCGTGGTCAGCCAAGGCACGGTGGCCCTGAAGGCCCTGCTGGAACGTTGAGGCCCCCCATGAATACGTTGATCGACATGGCGCTGTCGCGCCGCCCGCTGGTGCTGATGCTGACCCTGGCCTTGCTGGTCGGGGGCTGGCTGGCCTGGACCCGCTTGCCCATCGACGCCTTCCCCGATGTGTCCAGCACACAAGTGAAGGTGATCGTCAAGGCCCCGGGCATGACGCCCGAAGAGGTCGAACATCGGATCACCGTGGTGCTGGAGCAGGAGCTTCTGGGCATTCCCCACCAGAAGCTGGTGCGCTCGACCAGCAAGTACGCGCTGGCCGACATCACCCTGGATTTCGACGATGGCACCGACCTGTACTGGGCCCGCCAGCAGGTGGGCGAGCGTCTGGGGCAGGCCCTGAAAGACCTGCCCGAAACGGCCAGCGCCGGCCTGGCCCCCATCACCACCCCGCTGGGCGAGATGTTCATGTTCACACTGGAAGGCCCGCAATCGCTGGCCGACAAGCGTCAGGTGCTCGACTGGGTGATCCGCCCGGCCCTGCGCACGGTGCCCGGCGTGGCCGATGTGAACAGCCTGGGCGGCCATGTGCGCAGCTTCGAAGTGGTGCCCGACACCCTGCGCTTGCAGGCCGCGGGTGTGACCCTCGACGAGTTGCAACAAGCCCTGGAGCGCCAGAACCGCAACGATGGTGCGGGCCGCCTGAACAGCGGTGAAGAAACCTGGATCGTGCGGGCACAAGGCGCCATGCAGAACCTGGGCGATGTGCAACAGACCGTGGTGCGCCAGCGCGATGGGCACAGCATCCGGGTGGCCGATGTGGCCGAGGTTCGCGTGGGACACCTGACCCGCTATGGCGGGGTCACCCGCGATGGCCGCGGAGAGGCCGTGCAAGGCCTGGTGCTGGGCCTGAAAGGCGCCAATGCGCGCGACGTGGTGGGCCAGGTCAAGCAGGCGCTGGATGCGCTCGCGCCCAGCCTGCCCGCAGGCATGAAGGTCGATGTGTTCTACGACCGCAGCCACTTGGTCGAACGGGCGGTGCACACCGTGGGCAAGGCCTTGCTGGAAGCCATCGTGCTGGTGCTGCTGCTCTTGCTGGCCTTCCTGGGCAACCTGCGTGCGGCGCTGGTGGTGGCTCTGATGCTGCCGCTGGCCGCCCTGGGCACCTTCGTGCTGATGCGCCAGTGGGGCCTGTCGGCCAACCTCATGAGCCTGGGGGGCCTGGCCATTGCCATCGGCATGCTGGTTGACGGGGCCGTGGTGGTGGTGGAAAACATCGAGAGCCATCTGGCCCACGGCGACTCCCGCCACCTGAGCATGCTCAGCGTGGTACGCAGCGCCACCCGTGAAGTGGCGATGCCTGTGTGCGCCGGCATCGCCATCATCGTGATCGTGTTCCTGCCCCTGCTCACGCTGGAAGGGCTGGAGGGCAAGCTGTTCATGCCGGTGGCGCTGACCATCGTGTTCGCGCTGCTGGTTTCGCTGGTGCTCTCGCTGACCGTGATCCCTGTGCTGGCATCGTGGCTGCTCAAGCGCACCCCGCACCCCGATCCCTGGCTGGTACGCCAGCTCGACCGCCTCTATGCCCGGGCACTGCACTGGGCCATGCAGCACCCTCGCGCCCTGGGCGCGGTGGCCGTGCTGGCCCTGGTCGTGGCCGGCGGTTTGTTCACCCAGGTGGGCAAGACCTTCATGCCCACCCTGGACGAAGGTGACGTGATCCTGCAGATCGAGAAACTGCCATCTGTGGGGCTGAGCAGCACCCTGGCCATGGACCTGCGCGTTCAGCAGGCCCTGATGAAGCAGGTGCCCGAGGTGCGGTCGATCGTGGCCCGCAGCGGCTCTGACGAACTGGGGCTGGACCCCATGGGGCTGAACCAGACCGACACCTTCCTGGTGCTGCGCCCCATGAGCGAATGGCGCCACCCCGACAAGGAATGGCTGATCGGCCAGTTGCGCGAGGTGATGTCGCAGTTCCCGGGGCTGGATCATGGCTTCACCCAGCCCATTGACATGCGCGTGTCGGAAATGCTGACCGGGGTGCGGGGCGACGTGGCGCTCAAGATCTACGGCACCGACCTCGCCCAACTCAACACCCTGGCGCAGCAGGCTGAAGCGCAGCTGGCCGCCATCGAAGGTGCCACCGACACCCTGACCCTGCGCAACGATGGCGTGCAATACCTGCAGGTCAGCGTCGACCGGCAAGCCGCAGGCCGCCTGGGCTTTGATGCACAGGGCATCGAAGCCGACCTCAGGCGCTGGATCGAAGGCGCCACGGTCGGCCTGATCCAGGAAGGCGCACGCCGCACGCCACTGGTGCTGCGCGGCGGCGAAGCGATCCGTGAAGACCTGGCCGCATTCGAAGACCTGCGGCTGATGGCACCCAACGGGCAGGCCGTGCCGATGTCGGCCGTGGCCCGTGTGGCCCGCGTCGAAGGCCCGGTCAAGATCGACCGGGAACAGGCACGGCGCTATGTGGTGGTGCAGACCAATGTGCGCGGCCGCGACCTGGTGGGCTTCGTGGAAGAAGCCAAGGCCCGCCTGGGCCAGGCCCTGCCCATG
>JBEGRT010000230.1:0-2850 GCA_041180305.1 Pseudomonadota bacterium | reverse complement strand
ATCCTGCTGTCGTCTCAGGTGGTCAACCCCGAGCAGCTGCTGGTGGCCATTTCCCAGCAACAGCGCATGCCCATGGTGCGCATCGGCGAGGCCTTGCTGGCCCTGGGCCTGGTCACGCAGGCCCAGCTCGACGATGCCCTGGCCCAGCAGCAGCGAGACCGTGGCGTGCCCTTGGGCGAGGTGTTGATCCAGCTCGAATTCGTGTCGCGCCAGGACCTGAAGATGGCCCTGGCCCGCAAGATGGGCTACCCCGTGGTCGACGTGGGCAAGTTCCCGGTCGAGGCCGAGGCCCTGCGCAAGCTGCCCTATGCCGTGGCCGTGCGCCTGGAGGCCATGCCCCTGCTGCTGCGCGAGGGCTCGCTGATCGTGGCGCTGGAAGACCCCAGCCAGCGCAAGCACATCGATGAGCTGGCCTTCATCACGCAATGCAAGATCGTGCCCGTGCTGGCCGAACACCGGCAGCAGATGGACGCAGCGCTGTACGAGGCCTATGCCCGCATCGGCGCTGACCTGGCGCTCGACGGCGGCAAGCCCGCCCTGCCGGCCGTTCAGCTCGACCTGGAAGGCGAAGATTCCAGTGCCCTGATCGCCAGCCTGGAGCGCGAGGGACACGAGGCTGGAGGCGAGGAAGAGCGCGCCATCGAGCAGAGCGACAACTCCCTGGTGCGCCTGATCAACACCATGATCATCGAAGCACACCAGCAGGGCGTGTCCGACATCCACATCGAGAGCTACCCCGGCAAGGAAAAGGTCAAGATCCGCTTCCGCAAGGACGGGGCCCTGGTGCCTTACCTGGAGCTGCCGCACAACTACCGCACGGCCGTGATCGCCCGGGTCAAGATCATGTGCGACCTGGACATCTCCGAGCGCCGCAAGCCCCAGGACGGCAAGATCAATTTCGCCAGGTTCGTCCCGCAGCACAAGATCGAACTGCGGGTGGCCACCATCCCGACCAACAACGGCCTGGAAGACGTGGTCATGCGCATCCTGGCCTCGGCCAAGCCCTTGCCGCTCGACAAGATCGGCCTGAGCCCTTGGAACCTCGAGCGCCTGAAAGCTGCCATGGAGCGCCCGTATGGCCTCGTGCTGTGCGTGGGGCCCACGGGTTCGGGCAAGACCACCACGCTGCACTCGGCCCTGAGCTTCATCAACGTGCCCGAGCGCAAGATCTGGACGGCCGAAGACCCGGTCGAAATCACCCAGCCTGGCCTGCGCCAGGTGCAGGTGAACCCCAAGATCGACTGGACCTTTGCCAAGGCCCTGCGCGCCTTTTTGCGGGCCGACCCCGACGTGATCATGGTGGGTGAAATGCGCGACGCCGAAACGGCGTCCATGGGCGTGGAGGCCTCGCTGACGGGCCACCTGGTGCTGTCCACCCTGCACACCAACAGCGCACCCGAAACCGTCACGCGCCTGCTCGACATGGGCATGGACCCCTTCAACTTTGCCGACTCGCTGCTGGTGGTGCTGGCCCAGCGCCTGGTGCGCCGTTTGTGCACCCAGTGCCGTGTGAGCGAGCCCATGGGTGAGGACGAGGCCCAGACCCTGCTGGCCGACTTCCTGCACGTGTGCCCGAAAGACCCCGAGCGCTTCGATGCGCAGGCCCTGCTGGCCCGTTGGCAGGGCCAGTTCGGGCGGGAAGGGCGCCTGATGAAACACCACAGCCCAGGCTGCCCACACTGCAACCACACGGGCTACAAAGGGCGTGCGGGCATCCATGAACTGATGGTGGTGTCACGCGAATTGCGGCGCCTGATCCAGACGGGTGGGCGTGCCGAAGAACTGCAGCGCCAGGCCCTGCTGGACGGCATGCAGACCCTGCGCCAGGACGGCATCGAAAAGGTGCTCATGGGCATCACCAGCATGGAAGAGGTGCGCGCCACCAGCAATGCCTGAGGCGGTGCCCGGCAGGGTATTGCGCCTTGGGGCATTCACCGTGTCATGGGTGTGCATGACGCCTGTTCATGGGGGCGTGTAAAGGTCAGCTTTCACGTTTGTGGGGAATGTTGTGCCGCCACCGCACGCGCCGGCCAAAAAAGGTGCAAGATAGTCACAACAACTCAGCCGTCCGAGGCAGTGAAACAGGCTCGGAAACCAGGCCTCATCGGCCCTTGCCTCGCAGCTGAATTGATCGATCTTTGGTGACATGGCGATGCACAGGTTGGCATCCCCACCAGCGCGATCTGGCGGCGGCCAACCGACGTGCATCAACCTTTGAGTTCGATGTCCGGAGGCCTGCATGAACGTGATCAGCAACTTCGCCGCCCGCTACGAGCGCACACGCGAGGAAGAAATCAGCCTCGAGGAATACCTCGAGATCTGCAAGAACGACAAGACGGCCTACGCCACCGCTGCAGAGCGCATGCTGCAGGCCATCGGCGAGCCGCAGATGATCGACACCCGCAACGATCCGCGGCTGTCACGCATCTTCACCAACAAGGTCATCAAGATCTACCCGGCCTTCCAGGAGTTCTATGGCATGGAAGATGCCATCGAGCAGGTGGTCAGCTACTTCCGCCATGCCGCGCAGGGCCTGGAAGAAAAGAAACAGATTCTTTACCTGCTGGGCCCGGTGGGCGGCGGCAAGAGCTCGATCGCCGAGCGCCTGAAGGTGCTGGCCGAGAAGGTGCCGTTCTACGCCATCAAGGGCTCGCCGGTGAATGAATCACCGCTGGGCCTGTTCGACCCCGGTGAAGACGGCCCCATCCTGGAAAAGGAATACGGCATTCCGCGGCGCTACCTGAACCGGGTGATGAGCCCCTGGGCCGTCAAGCGCCTGGAAGAGTACGGCGGCGACATCCGCAAGTTCCGCGTCGTCAAGCGCCACCCCAGCATCTTGAAGCAGGTGGG
>JBEGRT010000229.1:0-11484 GCA_041180305.1 Pseudomonadota bacterium | reverse complement strand
GCTGAAGGTGGCCGACTGGCCGGGCGTGGTCAACACCACGCGGCAACTGCTGTCGGAACGCACCAAGGACCTGCGCCTGGCCATGTGGCTGACCGAAGGCCTGATGCAGACCCAGGGACTGCCCGGCTTGTCGCAGGGCCTGGCGGTGTGCCTGGGCCTGACCGAGCGCCATTGGCACGACCTGCACCCCTTGCCCGACGATGGCGACCAGTCGCAGCGGGCCGGCAATGTGGCCTGGCTGCTGCAACGCATGGTGCAACTGCTGCCCACCCTGCCCATGACCCGCGGGCGCCAGGGCGGCCGGCACGACCTGCGCGCCTGGCAACAGGCACAGCGCCCGACCGGCACGGATGCCCAGGGCGAACGCCTCACGGTCGACCAGTTCATGCGCGCATTGCGCGACACGCCCCGCGAATGGCTGGCCGAGCAACTGGCCGGCGCACGCGCGGCCCAGGACAGCCTGCGGGCCTGGCAAGACCAGATCGACCAGCAACTCGGCGACGACGGCCCCAGCTTCGTGCCGGCCAAGGAAGCCGTGGCGGCCTGGCTGGACGAATTCGCCCGCCTGGCGCGCGACATGGGCGTGGGTGTGGAGGGCGAGCTGGCTCAGCAGCCCGGCCAAGACACGTCAAGCACGTCTGCCACACACGATGACAGCGCCCACACGGGCGGCAGCATGTCCGGACAGGGTGCGCCCGCTGGCGGCGCGCGCGGCCCGGTGCAGACCCGCGCGCAGGCGCTGCAACAGTTGCGCGAGGTGTCGGCCTTTTTCAAACGCACCGAACCCCACAGCCCGGTGGCCTACCTGGCCGACAAAGCCGTGGCCTGGGCGGAAATGCCTTTGCACGAATGGCTGCGCCGCGTGGTGAAGGACCAGGGCTCCATGTCGCATTTGCAGGAACTGCTGGGCATCGAGCCGGAAGCCCCGCCACCGTATTGAACCCTGCCCGGCGCCATTGCGACGCCACCGCGGGGCCATCACGGCGCCTCCAGAGCGCCACACAAGCATCAGGGCAGCACGCGGAACTCGATGCGCCGGTTGCGTGCGCGCCCTTCCGCAGTGGCATTGCTCGCCACCGGGCGATCGGGGCCCATGCCCTGCGTGCTGATCGCATCGGCCGGCACCTGCCGCGCCACCAGGAGGTCTTTCACCGCCTGTGCGCGCTGCTGCGAGAGCAGCAGGTTGGCCGGGCGCGGGCCATCGGCATCTGTGTGGCCGATCAGCTCGAAACGCTTGCCCTTCAGGCCTGCCAGGGCCTGGGCCATTTCATCGACGATGGCCTGTCCCCTGGGGGTGATGACAGCACTGCCCGCCTCGAACTCAACAATGCGATTGGCCAGCGCCTGATCGACCAGATCCTGAGCCTTGTTGGCCACCTGCAGACCGTTGCGCACGGTGTACGTGGGGTTCAGGGATGTGGCCATGTTGCTGGCCAGTTGCTGGCGTACCGCCTCGTTGCCGACCTCGCCCTGCAGCTCGACGGTGTTGCCTCGGATGCTGAGCTGACCCTTGCTGATCTGCTTCAGATCGGTCTGCAGCAGGCGGTCGACATGGTCCTTCCATTGCGGAGGTGCCACGACCTGCCCCACGCTGAGTTCGTCGACCACACGCTGAGAACCATAGGCCGTGCGCACCCGCGCCAGGATGGCCTGTCGCGTGCCCTCATCGGGCACCGTGCCACGCACCACCACCTGCCCTGCCCCACTGACCAGCGCTGGAGCGCCAGTGGGGGCCACAGGTGGCGTCTGGGCCATGGCCACACCCGACAGGGCCCACGCCAGGGCGCCAGCCCTCACACACCAGGCTTTCATTTCAGACTCCCAGAAAGACTTCCTGGAACGTCTCCAGGCATTGTTGCAAGGGCAGGCCCGGGTCCTGCAGGTAGGTGGAGAGCTTGCGCAGGCCCCAGTCGGCCGCGACGCTGTCTTCCACCCAGTCGGCCTGCGTGATGCGCACGGCCTGGTCGGCATGGGTGATGGGATCGAGCACGGCCAGCAAGCTGCCCGCGTGGGCCCCTTGAAAGCCCAGCCACAACTCCGGGGGCTCCTGCCCACCCTGCGGCAGGAACAGGGCCAGTTCAGCCGAACCACGCGTGAGAAAGCCAGAGCACAGGGCCATCCAGAAGGCCGTGACCTCGGGCCGCATGGCCGGATCGCGGCACAGCGGCAGCCTGAGCAGGCGCCCAAGGCGCTGGGCACCTTGCGCCACCACCGGTTGCAACAGCACGCCCAGGGCCAGCACGCTCTGGCGCACGTCAATGGCGTGACCAGCCGCTTGCAACATCTGCTGCAGGCTGGCCACCGTGTGGCGCGCCAGGAACTCGCTCTGGCGGCTCAGGGCATCGGCCACACGCCACTGCTGGGGGGCATCGAGGTGCAGCAGCGGTGCCAGTTCCTGCACCGGGTCATCTGGCGTGGCCGCATCCAGCGACCACTGGCTGGCGGTGCGGGTGGCCCGGGCGGCCATGCGCGCCAGGAAGAGCCATTCGTCGGCCATGAGCACCCCGCACACCTCCAGCGTGGTGGCCGGCTGCGGCGAATGCAGCACGCTGCACAGCATGAAGGGGAAGCGCCGGCCGGAAGCATCCTGGCTGGCCTGCCAGTTCAGCAGCAAACCGGCCTGCCCCTGCGTGCCCAGGATGGCGATGTCCAGCGGCGGTGCGGCGTCATAAAGGATCTTCCAGCGCGGGTCGGTGGACCAGCGCTCCATGGCCTGGGTCATCCAGTCGTCCAGGCGCTGCTGCACGGCGCGCTGCCCATCGCTGCGCACGAAATCGCCCCGGCTGGGCACCTTGCCAAACCACAGGCGTTCGACCAGCGCGACGGGCTGCGGCCCGGCCGCCGCGGGGGCCGGGCGACGCTGCGCCCAAGCGAGCAAGCTGGGGCGCTTCATCGGGCGGCCTCCTGGGCCACGGCGGTGCCAGCGGCTGTGCCGACTGCGGGAGCCGGTTCAGCCGGTGCGCCGGCCACCACCGCAGGCAGCTGGCCCGTGGGGCGCGGCGCCGTGCCAGCACCTGCGGCCGGGGCTGGTGCCGGTGTGGCCGGTGTAGCATTGGAGATGATGCGCAGCTGCACAGCCACGGCCAGCGCCCCCTGGGGCCACTTCAACTCGAACTGTTCGCCTTCCAGGCGGCGGCGCTGCGCGGCGTTGATCATCTTCTCCAGGCCAAACCGGCCGGGCTCCGAGAAGAACTCCACCGTGCGGCCATCGTGCGTGAGGCCCGTGATGCGCACACCCGGCGTGCCAGGGCCTGGCCACACGAAGTGGTTCCACGACGCCTGGCCATTGCGGTAGCGCATCTGCTGGCCATCGATGTCGACGGTGTATTCGGTCAGGCCAGCCACAGGCTGCGGCAGGATCTGGAAGACCGTCTGCGGTTCGGGGGCGGCGCCGGCGGCTGCGCCACCGCCTGACGCCGCACCACCTTGCGGCGCCACCCACGACGCCAGGCTCGCGGTGAATTCGGGCATGAGGCGCACGCCCATGTCGGCCCAGGTGCGTGGGGTGAGCACATCGCCACGGCGCACCACCAGAGGCCCCAGGGCCTGCTCGACAAACTTGGCCACGGCGCCTTCGCTGCCGAAGACCTTGGCCACTTCGGCCGGCGAGGCCTCCACCTTGGCCGAACGGTCGAAGGGGTACTTGCGGGCCAGGCCCTGCTGGTACGGCTCATACACCTGGGCGGCCCAGACCCGGTTGATTTCGGCCTCGGTGGGGCGCACCAGCACGCCGAAGGCCTGCATCAACGGCCTGACCAGCAAGGGGCGGATCACCTGGCGCGAGGCATCGGGCATGCCCGTGAGCATCTGTTCATCGACCAGCTTGAGCGCATCGGCCAGCTCGGCCTGCCCTTCCAGGGTTTCGCGCATCAGCTGGCGAGAAGCGGGCCCCGGATCGCCCTGGGTCTTCATCTGGTTGAAGCGCGTGCGCACCTTGGACAAGGCGGCCAGGTAGTTCTTCATCAACGAGGGGTTGCTGTCGCGGGGCACCATCAGACGCGCCACGCTTTCGAACTCTCGGCCCACAGGGCCCATGGGCACGCTCGCCTGCGCCGTTTCGATGTCGAGCTTGACCTCCACGGCTGAAGGCTTCATCTGCAGGATGCTCTGCTTGAACCAGGCCACGAAGCCTTGCTGGCCCTTGGCCAGGCGCTCATTGAGCAGGCTGGGGTTGTCCCAAGAAGTTTGCTCGTACAGGGCTTCCATCAGGCGGCCCACGGGCGATGCCGCCGGGTCACCCAGGCGGTTCAGGCTGGCCACGGCCTTGTCAAAGCTGGCGAAATCCTGCACGACGATGCCTTGCATGAACTTCTGCCATTCGCGCACGTATTCGGCCTTGTACAGCTGGGTGAGTGCCTTCTGGATCTGTTCCGGGCTGCCTTCGAGGGTCAGGTCGTCGCGGGCATTGGTCTTGAGCACCCAGTCGGTCGTCTGGGTTTCCTGGTTGGCCGCCTGCGCGATGGCCTCTTTCACATAACCCTGCCAGGCTTCGCGGGTGAAGGCACCGGAAATGGCGTGGCTGCCCGCGACCAGTTCGCGGTCTTGCTCAGGCACCAGGCGGGCCACGGTCATGGGCGCATAGCGCGTGGCGGCACGGGCCTTGATCTCGGCATAGATGCGGTCGCGGGCGGGCATGCCCTTGACCACCTTGCGCAGGTTCTCACGCGTGGTGTCCAGCAGCGAGAGGTTCAGGTCCTGCTGCGGGAAGGCCGGATCGGCCATGCGGGTCATGGCATGGGTCATCAGGCGTTCGGCCGAGCGGATCAGCTGTTCGCGCGGCATGTTGCCCCGGTTGGCTTCCAGCCAGCCGCGCCAGAAGCGGGTGAGCTGATCGCTCATGTGGCCGGGCTCCAGGCGGCTGCGTTCGCCCAGCATGAGGTAGGCCTTCAGGGCGTTGTAGGCCTCGGCCACATTGGTGGCTGAGGCCTGGCTGTAGGGCGTGGCCCCTGCGGCTTGTGCCGTTGGGGTGGCCGCCGTGCTGGGTGCTGCGTTGAGTGCCGTATTGGCCGCGGACGCTGCGCCAGCCACTGCCGTGGCCGGTTCGGCTTCGGGCGAACGTTGCAGCGGCTGCAACTGGTCGGCATGGGCATTGACGTCCGACAGGTAGGCCGCGATGGCCTGCGTGGTCGGCTCGAGCATCAATGCCTGCAAGCCATGGAAGTACTCAGCCTTCAGGTGGGCCTGGATGGCATCGCCCTGGTACAGGCCCAGCCCCAGCATGACCGGGTGCTGTTCGCGGTAAGCGTCGAGCTGTTCCAGCCGATCCTGCAAGATCAGCAAGGCTTCCATGCGCGATTGCAGATCGACCTGGCCTTCCTGCAGGCGTTGCGCCTTGACCAGATCGGCCTGCACATTGGCCACCAGCTGGCGGTTGACCAGGTAAGACCAGGTCCAGGCCGACAGGGCCAGCCCCAGCACGGCCACGGCCGCGGCAAAGCCCGCCATGCGCCACTTCATGCGGGTGGGGTGGCTGTATTGCTGCACCAGCTGGCGGTCGGCAAAGATGACCCGGGAAAACAGCTCCTTGAGGAAGAACCCGCTTTGCGCGTACACCGAGGCCGAGGTACCGGGTTGCAGCTGCAGCCCGGACTGCTGGGCCACGCGCTCGGAGGCGCGGCTGGTCGAGTGGCCTTCCTGCACGGCCGATGTGAAGTAAAAGCCCCGGAAGATGGGGCGGAACTGGTACGGGTTCTCTTCGAACAGCGTGGCCAGGAAGGTGCGCAGGGCGGGCTTGAGCGCGGCGAATTCGAGCGGGAAGGTCAGCACGCCGGGCGGCAGCTGCTCGCCCCGGTGCATCGACATGCGGGTGGTCGAAGCCTCTTTCAGGCCTTCGAACAAGGTGTCGAAGTGCTGGTCGAAGCGCAGCACGACATCGTGCTGGCCAGTGGCGTCGTAGGGCAAGGTGGCGCCCCAGACCTTGTCACGCTCTTCACGGTCGCGGTCTTCGAAGAACTCGGCGAAACCGGCGATCAGGTCGGCCTTGGTGAAGACCACATAGACTGGCGCAAACACTTCCAGCTGTTCGGTGAGCTCCTGCACGCGCTGGCGCAGCTTGCGGGCCAGGGCGATGCCGTAATCGCTGGAATGCCCACCCAGTTCGGCCAGGCTGGCTGCAATGATGATGCCGTTGATCGGGGCCTTGGGGCGATGCTTCTTGAGCAGGTCAAGGAAGCCCAGCCATTCGCTGCGGTCTTCTTCGTGCACGGCGTAGCGGCCTGCGGTGTCCAGCAGGATGCCTTCGGTGGTGAAGAACCAGTCGCAATGGCGGGTGCCACCGATGCCCTGGATGACGTTGTCCTGGTTGTCGGCAAACGGAAAGGTCAGGCCCGACTTGACCACGGCCGAGCTCTTGCCAGCAGCCGGGTTGCCAATGACCATGTACCAGGGCAGTTCGTACAGCGCCGCGGTGCCGCTGAGGTGCCCCAGGCGCGAGCCCTTGATGAGCTTGACGGCTTCCTGCATGCGCTCACGCAGCGCCGCCACTTCGTCGCGGCGATCGGCCGGGGCTTTCTGCAAGGCCTGCTCGCCCTGCTGCACCATGGCCTGCTCCAGCGCTGCACCGGCACGGCGCGCGCGCCAGCGCTGCACGCCCCACCACACGGCCCAGGCCAGCAGGGCCACCAGCAAGGCGCCCAGCGCCCACACCAGGCCCACACGCAGTGCGTTGGCCCCCAGCAGCAGGAAGGCGGCCAGAGCCGCCAGCCCGATCACGGCCAGCACGGTGGGCTGAAGCACCCATTGCCACAGGCGTTGCAAGAACGAATTCACTTCACTACCTCGGATTCGGATGGAGCGCGCAGGTGCAGCACCGTGCGTCGCAAGGGGTCATGCAGCAGGGCCACGGTGGCGGGCGCCGGCAAGGCGGAGGCCAGTGCCAGGCACACCAGGGCCCGGGCCAGGCCCAGATCGCCGCAGGCATCGCCCAGGCGCAGCACCTGCTGCATGGGGTCGATGGCAGGCAGGCGTTCGGTCAGGGCCTCGAACAGTTCGGCCGTGCGGCTGGCGCGGTGGTCGGCATCGCTGACCACCCAGGCGGGCGCGGCATCGTCATCACTGGCCAGCAGGGCCTGCAGCGTGGCGGTGTGCGCACGCCCGTGGCGATCGGCTGACCACTCACGCTGCGCATGGCGAACGCTGGCCCATTCCACGCCGCGCGGTTCAGGCTCGGCATGGGCCCAGGCGGGGGCCTGAAGGCCTTGCGCGGTGGCCCAGGGCGCCCAGGCTGGCGGGCACAACCACACGGCGGCCGCCCCTTCCCCGGGGATGCGGCCCAGCTGATGATGGGGGGTGAACAGCTCGCCACTGGCCTGCATGCGATCGACCACATCGGCATCGAGCAGGCTGTCGGCCGCCAAGACCCACAGCGATTCCGCAGAAGGCCGGCGTGCGTGCAGGCTACGCCAGTCGGCCAGATGGGCCCAGAGGCCCTCGGTGCTGTCGACGGGCCAGACATCGGCATCGAGGTCCAGCAAGGTGGGGAGAGCCGGTGCACCGGCGACGCAAGCGCGCAAAGCCGCCTGCTGCCAGGCAGTCGGCCAGCTCGCAGGCACCAGCACGCGCAAGAACAGACGCCCTCGTGGGGCCTGCTCGGCCCGGGTGGACGATGCCACCCCCGACAGCCAGGTCGGGCCTGAACCGGCGGAAGCTGGCTGAGCCGCAGAGGTGCGGGCCGCCAGCACGGTGTCCGCGTCGACCAGGGGCTCGGCCCACGGGTCAGGCCCCGCCGCCTGCACCTGCGCCCAGACCTGCTCGCTGAGCGCGCTCAACAGGGCCAGGGTGCGGGCAGCGCCACCTTCCAGGGGCGACTGAACAGGCGCTTGGTCAGGTGCCTGCTCTGGCACCGGCACATCGCCATGTTGATCACCGTGCTCATCCACAGCGCGATCAACCTGTTCGCAACGGGCGGCATACACGGGCAAGCCATCGAAGTCGACCAGCTCAGGGTCCAGCACCGGACGGGCCGCGCCCTTGACCAAGGCTTCGGCGCATTCGCTGGCTGGCAGATCGGCCAGGGCGCCCGGCAGCACCCAGGCCTGCCCCCAGACCGCCAGGGGCGCCCAGGCCGGGCCACTGCGGGCGGCCGATGCGCTGGCGCTTGAGGCAGACGCCCCGCTGGATATTGCCGAGGAAGCCCCTTGTGCGCCGGCATGGCCGGCACCACCACCCGCACCCTCGCGCGTGCGCCGCAGCAGCCACCAGGCCGCCCACGCCGCAGCGCACACCAGCACAGGCGCCAGCAGCAACTGAAGGAACAGGTCGCGGGCCTGCACGTCGGTGCCGTGGGTCTGCCACTGCCAGACGCTGGTCAGCCAGAACAGGGAGAACACCGCCAGGGCCAGGAAGGCCCCCCGCCACCAGCCAGCCATCACAGCTCCGTGCTGACAGCCTGCGAGGCGATCAGAGTGGCGCCACAGGCGGTCTTGTCACCATGGCGAGCCGCTGGCTGGCCGTCGATGATCATGGTGGGATCTCCCGACACGATGACGGTGGTGCCGTGGCCCCGCTTGGGGCATGTGACGGCGTCACCCACCCGCGCGATGCGGCGGCCGCCTGTGTCGGTGGTGCCTGAAGCGCCCACCACGGTGCCGCCGTGGCTGGTGCTGTCGCCCAGGACGATGAACGGACGCCCCATCGCGTCAACTCCCTGATGATGTGTTGGATGCCTGCCCACCTTGGATGGGCGCTGCGCAGTCTAAGCGCCACGCGTGCCCCCTCCACACCCCCTGATGGGCCGTGGGTGTTACCGGGTGTTTCCGCCGGGTGGGCCCAGGCGCACGCCGGGGCGGCGCCATTCCACATGGCCAAAATCCATCAGGCGCCAGCGGCCGCCCCAGGTCAGGCCAAAGCGTTCGGCCATTTCGCCATAGAGCTGGTAGCCCCGCATGGCCCAGGGGTCCTTTTCGGAGATGACCAGCTTGCCTTCGCGCAGGAAGGCGCAATCGGCCGCCAGCCCATGCTGGTGGTAGCTTTGCCAGGCACCGGCGTTCGTGACATGGGCCCCCATGGCCTGCAAGCGGGCCTGGCGCTCCGGGCTGCGGTAGCCCTCCAGCAAGGCCATCTCGTAGCCCTCGGCCTTCATGTGCTTGAACAAGGTCAGCAGGCGCTGCACGAATTCAGGGTCCATCTGGTCCCAGCGGCGATCGGCCATCGACAGCATGGGGCGCACCACTTCCACTTCGGCGGTGGCGAACACCTCGGGTGGCAAGGCCGGCGGCGGCACCAGTTGCTCACCACGCAAGAGGTCGCCGACCACCGCGGGGGGCGCCACGCGGGCGGCATCGTCGTAGGCATCGAGGGTTCGGGCCGTGGGCGTTCGGGTGCCCCACCACCACACGGCCATGGGCGGCACCACCATGAGCGCCACGACCCACCACCAGCCCTTCAGGCGTGAACGCACCCTGCCTGCAAAGTTCGCCGAGGTCCAGGGCCAGAGCATGAGCCCGCGAGGGCGCCAGGTGGGAAACATCCAGGCGGCCAGCAGCGCGCAGATGCCCATCACGGCAAGAAAGACGATCCCTGGCAGCATGAGTTTGTAACGATTGTTTCTGTGGCGCCTCTGACCACGACCGAGGCACGGAGTCTCCGTAGAATCCGCCGCCATCGAACAAGCACATCAGGGAGACCCGCGTGGAAGGCCATCAACGCGGAACGTCGGCGCGCGCTGCGCACGACCCACGCCGCCCCAGTCTGGAGCGCCCCAGCCTCTTTGCGGGCTCCGACGACAACCTCAACGAATCAGACGGTCTGCGAAGCGTGCGGATTCTATCGACGCTGGAATCGCAGGAACGCGGCAAGGGTCCCTCCCTGCGGGGGAAGGGCACACGAAAGACGGGTGCGACATCCGCTGGGCATGGCGCAAGCCGCGCCAACCGCTCCCAAGGCCTGTTGTGGGCACTCGTGGTGGGGGGCCTGGCCTGTGCCGGTGGCGCGTTGTGGTGGGCTCAGGAGGGCAACGCCCCAGGCGCCCCCGCCTCGCCCGTGGCGGCTCGCACGGCGGTCCATCAGGCGACGACCACGGCACCAGGCCTGGCCGCAAACACCGCAGCGGCCACCTCGGCATCGGCAGCTTCCGCAGTGGCGGCCACACAGGCATCGGCCAGCGCAGTGGCCAAACCGTCGGCCACCCCACTGGCCGCACTGATCGAGACGTCACCACCAGCCGCGGGCCCCAGCGTGCTGAAGATCATGCCCTCGGCCGCCACGCCCGAGACATCGGCATCGAAGGCGGTGCTGGCTGCCCAAGCCACCGCATCAACTGCACCGGAGGCAACGGCCACACCTGCCGCCCGCCCTGCGCGTGAACGCAAGGCCAAGGCGCCCAAAACCAGCACAGCCAAGGCCTCGGGTCAGGGCGATGCCCCCAAGCGCAAGGACGCCCACAAGCCCTCATCCGACCGCGACGTCGAATTGCTCGAAGCCGTGATGTCGCACACCGAGCGCCGCTCACGCCATTGAACCTCTGAGGCGCAGGCCGTTTGGGCGCCGCCTCTCACGCGGCAGCCGCCTGCGTTAGGCTGGCGGCATGCGCCTGTTCGCCCGCCTGTTCACCGATCTCGACGAGACCACCTCCACCCTGGCGAAGGTGGATGCACTCAAGCGTTTCCTGGCCCAGGCCCCTCGGGGTGATGCGGCCTGGGCGGTGTATTTCCTGGCCGGCGGCAAGCCACGGCGCACCGTGTCGGTCGGGCTGTTGCGGCAATGGGCTGCCCAGCGCGCAGGGCTGGACGACTGGCTCTTCGAGGCTTCTTACCAGGCCGTGGGCGACCTGGCCGAAACCATTGCCCACGTGCTGCCCAGCTCGCCAGCTGTCATCCCAGCAGAACCCGATCTGGGCCTGGCCGACTGGATGGACCAGCGCCTGCTGCCCATGCGCCAATGGCCCGCCGACGAGCAGGCCCGGCAACTGATGGACTGGCTCGCACCGCTCGACTGGGCCAGCCGCTTCCTGCTGATCAAGCTGGTGGGCGGCGGCTTTCGGGTGGGCGTGAGCAAGTTGCTGGTGGTGCGGGCGCTGGCCGAGCATGCCGACCTGCCCGCCGCTGTGGTGGCCCAGCGCATGATGGGCTACACCGATGCCCGCCGCGCGCCCACCGCCGACGCATTGAGCGCGGTGTGCGCCCCCCTGGCCTGCGGCCCCGATGGCCACCCGCTGCCACAAGCGCTGGGCACCCAGCCCTATCCCTTCTTCCTGGCCCAGGCGATGCCGCTGGAGCTGCCCACAGAACGCGAGGCTGCTGGCCAGGCCCTCACCGAGGCCCTGGGGCCTTGCGACCACTGGCAGGCCGAATGGAAGTTCGATGGCATCCGCGCGCAGATCGTGCGCCGCGACGGGCAGACCGCGGTGTGGTCGCGCGGGGAGGAACTGATCACTGAACGCTTCCCAGACCTCGTGGCCCGCACCACCCATTGGCCCGATGGCACGGTGGTCGATGGCGAGCTGGTGATCCGCCAGCTCGGCTCAGACACCCAGGCCACGAACGCCGG
>JBEGRT010000228.1:0-3237 GCA_041180305.1 Pseudomonadota bacterium | reverse complement strand
GCCTTGTGGGCCTGCCACGCGGTGCGAATTCAGCAAGGCCCGCAGCGCCACCAGCACCAGCCCCGTGGCCAGCGGGATGGGCAGCAAGGCCAGCAGGTTGGGCATGCTGAACCAGCGCTCGCGCACGGTGTCGCTGACCAGCGGGGTGGCCACCGACACCAGCGCCAGGGCCAGCACCAGGCCGGGCCAGGCGGCCTTGGCCCAGGCCACGGCGCGTTGCTGCAACTCGCCTTCGGTGCGCAGGATCAGCCAGCAGGCGCCCAGCAGCACGTAGGCCGCAGGCAGGGCCAGCATCACCCAGGCAGAGAAAGCGTAGGCCGGGGGCGTGTCGGCCAGGCCGGTCACGAAACGCCCCAGCATCCAGCCCTGGGCCAGCGAGGTGATCAGCGAGCCCGCAAAGAAGGTGAAGTTCCACAGGGGCTTGTGCTGGGCCTGGGCCTTCACGCGGAAGTCGAAGGCCACACCCCGCAAGATCAACCCCAGCAGCATCACGGCCACTGGCAGGTACAGCGCGCCCAGGATCACGCCATGGGCCTTGGGGAAGGCGATCAGCAGCAGGCCCACGCCCATGACCAGCCAGGTTTCGTTGGCATCCCAGAAAGGCCCGATGGAGGCCACCATGTGGTCCTTGTGGGTGTCGTTGCGGGCCAGGGGCAGCAGCATGCCCACGCCCAGGTCGTAGCCATCGAGGGCCACGTAGGCCAGCATGGCAATGCCCATCAGCAGCCAGAACAGCAGGGGCAGGAAGGTGTCGTAGTCCATGGTTCAGGCGCCTTGCAGGGTGGCTTGGCCGGGCAGGGCGGCCGGGGTGTCAGAGGTGTCGAGCGGCTTGGTGGCCAGGTAGCGCAGCACCTGCACGTAGGCGATCAGCAGGCCGCCGTAGACCACCGCATAGCCGATCAGGGTCCAGCCCACATGCGCAGCAGGCGTGGTGGTGACCACATCGGCCGTGCGGATCAGACCCTGCACCACATAAGGCTGGCGGCCGATTTCGGTCACGTACCAGCCGGCCACGGTGGCCACCCAGCCCGAGAAGGTCATGGCGCTGAGCACGGGCCACAGCCAGCGCTGCACCATCTGTTCAGGCCGCCATTGCGCCCGTCGCAGCAGCCACACCGCAGCCCACGAGGTGATCAGCATCAGCACGCCCATGCCCACCATGAGGCGAAAGCCGAAGAACAGGGGCTTGACCGGCGGGTGCGCACCCTTGAACTCGTTGAGGCCCTGGATCTCGCCGTCGGGCGTGTGGGTCAGGATCAGGCTGGCCAGCTTGGGGATGCCAATGGCCCAGTCGTGCCGGCCTTCGGCCTCGTTGGGCCAGGCCAGCAGCAGCAGCGGGGCGCCGCGTTCGGTCTCGAACACGCCTTCCATGGCTGCGATCTTGGCGGGCTGGTGCTTCAGGGTGTTCAGGCCGTGCATGTCACCCGCCAGGATCTGCAGCGGGATCAACACGGCCGCCAGGGTCACGCCCACCCGCAGCACCTTGGGGGTGCCGGCGTGGGCATGGCCGCGCCACAGCTGCCAGGCCGCCAGCCCCGCCATCAGGAAAGCCACCGTCAGGCCAGAGGCCAGCAGCATGTGGGCCAGCCGGTAGGGGAAGCTGGGGTTGAAGACGATGGCCCACCAGTCGGCTGCGTGCAGCACGCCGTTGATCTCGACATGGCCTTGCGGCGTCTGCATCCACGAGTTCAGGCTGAGGATCCAGAAGGCGCTCATGGTGGTGCCGAAGGCCACCAGGAAGTTGGCCACCAGGTGCGTGCGTTCGCTGACCCGGCCATGGCCGAACAGCATCACGCCCAGGAAAGTGGCTTCCAGAAAGAAGGCCGTCAGCACCTCGTAGCCCAGCAGGGGCCCGGCAATGTTGCCCGCCTTTTCCATGAACCCGGGCCAGTTGGTGCCGAACTGGAAGCTCATGGTCACGCCACTGACCACGCCCAGCGCGAAGGTCAGGGCGAACACCTTGGTCCACCAGCGCCACACGCCCAGCCAGGCGCGGTCGCCCGTGCGCAGCCAGCGCCAGCGCATGAACAGCAGCACCCAGCCCAGCGCGATGCTGATGGTGGGAAACAGGATGTGGAAGGTGATGTTCAGCGCAAATTGCATGCGCGACAGCAGCAGGGTGTCGATGGTGTCCATGGCTCAGCCCTCCCTGCCGACCACCTTGAGCTTGCTGGCGTAGTCCAGCAGCTTGCCGACCTTGGCGCCCATCTTCATCAGGCTGGACAGGGTGGCCGGGTCCATGCGGTTGACCTCGTTGTGCCAGGTCAGCAGCAGCTCGATCAGGTCGTGCATGCCTTGCATGCGTTCCTGGGCGATCCGGTCGTCTTCCGTGCTGGCAGGCTCCAGCAGGGCATTGCGCAGCACGGTCAGCGTGGGCTCGACCTCGCGGCGGCGGCGTTCTTCGGCCAGGGTGCGGAAAATCTCCCAGGGGTCGGTGGGCGCGTCGAAGTACTCGCGTCGGTCGCCCGGCTGGTGCTGCATGCGCACCAGGCGCCAGGCCTGCAGCTCCTTGAGGCCCATGCTCACGTTCGAGCGGCTGAACTCCAGCGCTTCGGCAATGTCGTCGGCGTTCACGGGCCGGGGCGACAGGTAGATCAGGGCGTAGATCTGGCCCACGGTTCGGTTGATGCCCCAGCGGCTGCCCATTTCACCGAAATGGGCGACGAAACCGCGGACCAGGGGGGAGAGGGTGCTCATGGCGTGCCTTGCGTGCGAAGTGTGGTGATGCGGATGTCTTTGCTCGGCATCAAGTTTATGCTGAAGTTTCAGGAATTACTGAAAACAGAAAAAGACATGCAGCGATGAAGGCCTTTTGCCCATCGGTGCGTACGCACCCGCGCCGGGCGCAGTCGGTCATGGCCCTGAGGCACCCCAGGCTGACAAAGCCAATGCTAGAGTCCCGCCCATGTCTGAACGCCAAGATCTCCTGGGCCGGCGCATCGTGCTGGGCCTGTCGGGCGGCATCGCCTGCTACAAATCGGCCGAACTGGTGCGGCTGCTCACCCGCCACGGCGCCGAAGTGCGCGTGGTCATGACCGAAGCGGCCGAGTCCTTCATCACGGCCGTAACGATGCAGGCCTTGTCGGGCCAGCCGGTGGTCACCAGCCAGTGGGACAGCCGCGAGCCCAACAACATGGCCCACATCAACCTGGGCCGCTGGGCCGAGCTGGTGCTGATCGCCCCGGCCAGCGCCGACTGCATCGCCCAGCTGGTGCAGGGCAGGGCGGCTGACCTGCT
>JBEGRT010000227.1:0-3663 GCA_041180305.1 Pseudomonadota bacterium | reverse complement strand
AGCGTGGTCTTGCCCGACGATTCAGGGACGTAGATTTCGACCACGCGGCCACGGGGCAGGCCACCCACGCCCAGGGCGATGTCCAGGCCCAGCGAGCCAGTGGAAACCACCTGGATGTCTTCGGCCACCTCGCCCTCACCCAGGCGCATGATCGAGCCCTTGCCGAACTGCTTTTCGATCTGGGCCAGCGCAGCCTGCAGGGCTTTGGCCTTTTCAGTGCTGATGGCGGACTTGGTGGCGGTCGATTCCATGAAGGGGCTCCGGGAAGGGGTGGCACGGTGTGCCGATGCGTTGGCGCCATTATGGCAAAGACTGGATCTTTGTACAGTGGTTTGCCGAAAAAACACAGGGCCCCCTGAAGCGGGTTGCCTGGGCATGGCCACCCCACACCACGCCGCCAGCATGGCGCGCAAATTGCTGCACTGCAGCAATTGCACCTACACTGCACCATGCCCCGAAACACCCCTTCCGCGCTCAGCCCTTCGTCTGCCACCCCGGGCTCTGTGCCCGCCCGCCCCAGGGTGAACCTGGCCCTGCAAGGCGGCGGCTCGCACGGCGCCTTCACCTGGGGTGTGCTCGACCGCCTGCTCGACGACGACGGCGTGGACATCGGGGCCCTGTCGGGCACCAGCGCCGGCGCGCTCAATGGGGCCGTGCTGCTCAGTGGCTACGCACTGGGCCTGCGCAAGGCCCCTGGCGATGCAGCCAAGGCCCGGCGCTATGCCCAGCGCGCCCTGGCCAGTTTCTGGAAAGACGTCAGCCGGCACGGCCCGCTGTTCTCGCCCATGACGCTGGACCTCAGCGATGGCCGCCTGAAGCCGCAGTTCAATTTCGACCAGCTGCCGGCCTACCAGTGGATGACGCTGTTCACGCGGGCCTTCAGCCCCTACGAATTCAACCCGCTGAACATCAACCCCCTGCACGATGTGGTGCGCCGCCACGTGGTGGTCGATGCGCTGCATGAGGTGTGCTGCCGCGATGGCATCCAGCTGTTCGTGACCGCCACCTCGGCCCGCACGGGCCAGCCCCGGGTGTTCACAGGGCATGAGCTCAGTGTCGATGCGCTGATGGCGTCGGCCTGCCTGCCCTTCATCTTCCAGGCCGTGAACATCGATGGCGAAGACTACTGGGACGGCGGCTACACCGGCAACCCGGCCCTGTTCCCGCTGATCTACGACACCGACGACGAAGACATCGTGCTGGTGAAGATCAACCCGCTCAGCCGCAGCGAGACGCCCACGCGCAGCATGGACATCGTCGAGCGCCTGAGCGAGATCACCTTCAACACCAGCCTGATCGGCGAGATGCGGGCCATCGCCTTCGTCAAGCGCCTGCTCAAGGAAGACCGACTGCCTTCCGGGCGCTACAAGGACCTGCGCCTGCACATGGTGGCCGACGACGAAGGGCTGGCGCCGTTCAATGCGTCCAGCAAGACCAACACCGATGCCAACTTCCTGAAAACGCTGCACAGGCTGGGCCATGCCGCCGCCACGCGCTGGCTGGAAGCCCACCGCGCCGACCTGGGGCAACGCGGCACGCTGGACATCGAGGGCACCTTCCTGAACCCACCGAAAAATGCACCGGGCTGAGGGGCTGAGGGGCTCAGGGAGCCATGAGCAAGGCTCTGTAAGCCGCGTCCCCCTGGGCCAGGCTGTAGCGGGCCACCACATCGGCCCGGGCCTGGGTGCGCAGGGGCTGCAAGGCGCGCTGCGTTTCCAGGGCTTCGACCACGCGGTCGGCCATGGCGCCCACGTCGAAGAAATCGACCAGCAGGCCGTTTTCACCGTGGCGGATCACTTCCTGCACAGGGGCCGTACGCGAGCCGATCACCAGGCAGCCACTGGACATGGCCTCCAGCATGGACCACGACAGCACGAAGGGGTAGGTCAGGTAGATGTGTGCGCTGGACACCTGCAGCACACGGCGGTAGGCGTCATAGGGCAGCTTGCCCAGGAAATGCGTGCGGGCCGGATCGACCTGCACTTCCTTGAGCATGTGCTCGCGCCAGTTCGATGACCCCTTGGGCTTGCTGCCATAGCTGACGTCGTCACCGCCCACGATGAGGGTGTGGCAATGCGGGTGCTGCTTCTGGATGCGGGGCAAGGCCCGCATGAAGCTGTGAAAGCCCCGGTAGGGCTCCAGGTTGCGGGCCACGTAGGTGATGACCGGATCCCCCGCCTTGAGCACCGTGCCATTGGGGAGGGTGAAACGGGCCTGGGCATCAGGCTGCAGCAGGTCGGTGTCGATGCCCTCATGGATGAGGTGGATGCGCGACTGGTAAGCCTCGGGGTGGCGGCTCTTTTGCCACACGGTGGGGCTCACGCCTGCATCGGCGTTCTCGAGGTTGAGCAGGTGCAGCGCGTTCCAGGTGCGCAGGCGCGCCAGGCCGTCGAATTCGGTGGGGAACTCGGGGTCGAAGTTGACGTCGCTGGCGTCAGTGCCCTCGCCTGCCCCGTAGTACCACTCGCAGAAATGCAGGATGCGCGCCTTGGGGAAGATGTCGCGTGCGTAGACGGTCTCGCCCCAGCCCGGGTGGGCGAAGATCACGTCGGGCACCCAGCCCTGGTTCTTGAGCTGCTGCATGCCGCGGGCTGCGGCCTGGCCGTGCAGCACGGCACTTTCCATCTGCCTGAGGTAATGGTGCTGCGCGGCGCCCACCTCGCGGTGCAGCTTGTATTTGAACCAGCGCACGCCCTGCAGGCCCGGCGCGGTGTCTCGCCCCAGGCCGATGACATCCCAGCCGGGCACCTGGGCCCACAGCGGGGCCACGCGGCGGAACTGTCCCGGAAAGTTCTGATGGATCAGCAGGATCTTCACGTCAACGCTCTTTCATGCTGCCTTGCACGTGCTGCTGCACGGGGCTGAGCAGGTAGTCGATGACCTGGCGGCGGCCTGTCTTGATCTCGGCCGTGAGGTTCATGCCAGGGGTCAGCGCGATCTGCTTGCCATCGACCTGCAGGGTGCGCTGCGCCAGTGCCAGCGTGGCGGGGAAGGCTGCCCCAGCGGCCGCCGGTTGCTGGGCTGCCGTGACATCCTGCCCACGCGGGTCGCGCACGCTTTGCATGACCGCATCGGACGACACCGATTTCACCGTGGCTGACAAGGTGCCATAGCGCGTGTAGGGGAAGGTCTCGAGCTTGATCTCGGCGGGCATGCCCGGCTCGATGAAGCCGATGTCCTTGTTTTCGATGACAACATCGGCCGTGACCTGGGCCTGATCGGGCACCACCACCAGGAGCACCTGGGCCGGCGTGACCACGCCACCGGCGGTGTGCACGGCCAGCTGCTGCACAGTGCCCGACACGGGCGCCTTGAGCTGCGTGAGCTGTTCGCGCAGATCGGCCTTGGCGCCGTCTTGCGCCAGTTGCCGCTGCTGGGTGTCGGCCTTGGCGAAGCGCTCGTTCAGCGTGCGCAACTGCTCGGCACGCCAGGCCTTGCGGGCCTGCTCGGCCTGGGCGATGCCCACCTTGATCTGTTCACGGCGGGCGCGGTAAGTGGCCAGGTCCTGCTCCATTTCCACGCGAGCGCGGTTGCGGTCCTGCCCGGCGTGCTGGCTGACAAACCCTTGCTGGGCCAGGGTGTCGAAATCAGCGGCCCGCTGGCTGACCATGGGCAAGGTGGCCTTGAGCTTGGCCACTTGTTCGCGCACCGTGGCCAGTTCGG
>JBEGRT010000226.1:0-2996 GCA_041180305.1 Pseudomonadota bacterium | reverse complement strand
CCAGCTTGTCGAGGTTGTTCGTCAGCTCGCGCAAGATGTCTTCCACGCGGGTGAGGTTCTCGCGGGTGTCCTTCAGGCGGTTTTCGGTTTCGCGGCGGCGCTCTTTGTACTTCGACACGCCAGCGGCTTCTTCCAGGAAAAGGCGCAGCTCTTCCGGCTTGGATTCGATGATGCGGCTGATCGTGCCCTGGCCGATGATGGCGTAGGCGCGCGGGCCCAGGCCAGTGCCCAGGAACACATCCTGCACGTCGCGGCGACGCACGGGCTGATTGTTGATGAAATAGCTGGAGTTGCCGTCGCGCGTGAGCACGCGCTTGACGGCAATTTCACTGAACTGGTTCCATTGGCCGCCAGCACGGCCCGACTCGTTGCTGAACACGAGTTCCACACTGGCCCGGCTGGAGGGTTTGCGGTTGCCCGAGCCGTTGAAGATCACGTCCTGCATGGACTCGCCACGCAGCTCGCTGGCCTTGCTTTCGCCCAGCACCCAGCGCACGGCGTCCATGATGTTGGACTTGCCGCAGCCATTGGGCCCGACCACGCCCACCAGCTGCCCAGGCAGCTCGAAGTGCGTGGGTTCGGCGAACGACTTGAAGCCGGACAGCTTGATCGAGTTCAGGCGCATGCTGAGAAGAACCTGCAGGTCGCGTGGACGCCTGCTGGACAGCCCATCTAAGTCGTTGATTTCATTCAATAAACCCGCAATGTCGTGATGCGGGAAACTTGCGGGATGATAGCATCGCGGCTTCGGGCTTTCGCCCACCCCTAGATACACGCATTCCCATGGCCAAAAAAGCCCCCGCTGCGCCCGCCGTGAAGGTCGGCACCCGCGCCAAGCCCGCCACCGCCCCCTCGGCACCGTCCAAGCACCTCGACGTGTTCCCCAACCCGGCGCCCGAGCGTGACTATGTGATCCAGTTCCAGATCCCCGAGTTCACCTGTATCTGCCCCCTGACCGGGCAACCCGACTTCGCTCATTTCGTGGTGGATTGCATCGCCGACAAGCTCTGCATCGAACTCAAGAGCCTGAAGATGTACATGTGGAGCTACCGCAATGAAGGCGCGTTCCACGAGAAGGTCACCAACGACATCCTGTCGGACATGGTCAAGGCCATCAACCCACGTTACCTGCGCATCACGGCCAAGTGGTACGTGCGCGGCGGCATCTACACCAACGTGGTGGTCGAGCACCGCAAGAAGGGCTGGAAGCCTGCGCCCAAGGTCGACCTGCCCAATCTGGGGCATGAAACCGGCATGATGGGCTGACACCTGGTGTTGGCGACATCGGCACAAGTTCTGCACAGGGCCACTCCGTGACGGCAGCACCTGTCCCCATGCCGCACATTGGCCTGGAGGGGCTGTTGCTGGCCGCATCCCTTGTGGTGGCCCTGGCCTTCAAGCCCTGGCAGGTGCTTCGGCACAAACCGCTGCAAAGCCCCTGGCTGGCGGCCATGGTGATCCTGCCCTGGGCTTGGTGGACACAGAAATTGCTGCCCTCGGGCATGGCGCTGCATTTGTCGGGCACTTGCCTGCTGGTGCTCATGTTCGGATGGCCCATGGCCGTGGCCATGACGGTGCCGGTGGCCGTGTTGTCTGCACTGCTGGAGATCCAGGGGCCGCAACGCCTGACGCGCGGCGCCATGAACCTGCCCGTCCCCCCCACGCCCGACTGGTCGCAAACGATCGATTTGCTGCTCACCCGCAGCGACGCCATCGCGTCGCACGCTTTGTGGATGGGCGTGCTGCCTGCCACCCTGGGCTTGCTGATCGGGCTGGCCATGCGTCGCTGGCTGCCTCAGCATGTGTTCGTGTACATCCTGGGGCGGGGCTTCATCGGCACGGCGCTGGCCGTGACCTTCACCGGCGCGCTGGGCCTGATGGCCCACCGGCTGCCCCCGGGCCTCGACACGCTGGAATGGATGCTCGGACACTGGCTGCTGGGTTGGGGCGAGGCGCTGAGCACGGGCATGCTGACGGCCGTGTTCGTGGCTTTCAAACCGCACTGGTTGCTCACTTATTCCGACCAGCGCTACCTGCCCCCACCGCACCCCCGGGGCAACCCACCCCCTCAGTGAGGGGGCGAGCACGGCTCCTTTGTGCAACCGACCGTTACACGACCCACGGCACTCGACACAATCCGGGCTCGGAAACCCACATGCACTGCGCCCTCGCCATTTCACTCGCTCTGCTGACCGGCCTGGCGGCCTTGCCGTTGGGCGCACAGGCGTGCCAGACTCACCCCTTGCCACTGGACACCGTGAAAGTGCCGGTGGAAGGCCGCGTGGTTCGCGCCTTCGGTTGCCAGGACGCCCAGGGCGAGCAGGTCTTTGTGGAAGCCCGACAGCCCAGCCCTGCGGGCGCCCGCCAGCCGGGTGTGGCCATCACCTTCTCCCAATACACGCTGAATGCGGGCGGCAACGCCGTGCGCCGCTGGATGGCCCGGGATTTCGCGCCGGCCGACAGCCGCCTGGGCCGCAGCCCACAGGTCGATCGATTCACCGCGACCGACATCGACGGCGATGGCCTCCTGGATGCCTTCGTGGCCTACAGCACCGCCACCGCCCCCGGCGCGGCCGAGGAAGGCAAGCTGCTGGTGTTCCACAAAGACCGCAAATACGCCGTGCGCGGCACCGTGGCCCTGCTGCCTGGCGATTTCAGCACCCGCAACATGGACCCCGGCTTCGACACGCTGCCCGCCAGCGTTCAGCGCCACGCGTTGCAGTTGTGGGACGGCATGGCGCTGCCTGCCCAGCGCACCACCGTCAGCCAGGGCCACAACCGCTGACCACCCGCCACTTTTTGGCCCTGTCGATACCGCGCCCACGGCGCTTGCATCGCCCAAGGCAGGGATAATCACGCCCCATGAACCCGCTCCTGTCGACACTGCAGCCCTACCCCTTCGAGCGCCTGCGCGGCCTGACCAAGGGCGTGACGCCCAACCCGGCATTGCGCGCCATCAGCCTGGGCATTGGCGAGCCCAAGCACGCCACGCCGGC
>JBEGRT010000225.1:0-4305 GCA_041180305.1 Pseudomonadota bacterium | reverse complement strand
TCGCCTTTTTCGCGGGCAGAAACCAAGTCACCGATCAACTTGCCGTCTTTGTCCAAAGTGGCATTGGCCTGAGCGATGACGTATTTGCCTTCTTCGATGGCCGACAAGTAGTCGATCTCCATTGTGACCTTGCCATCGACCACGCGACGGTACGGGGTTTCGATGAAACCGTACTCGTTCAGGCGGGCGTACAGAGCCAGCGAGTTGATCAGACCGATGTTCGGACCTTCAGGCGTTTCGATCGGGCACACGCGACCGTAGTGGGTCGGGTGCACGTCGCGCACTTCGAAGCCAGCGCGTTCGCGGGTCAGACCGCCCGGGCCCAGGGCCGAGACGCGACGCTTGTGCGTGATCTCGGACAGGGGGTTGGTCTGGTCCATGAACTGCGACAGCTGCGACGCACCGAAGAACTCCTTGAGGGCCGCAGAAATCGGCTTGGAGTTGATCAGGTCGTGCGGCATCAGGGCTTCGGTCTCGGCCTGGCCCAGACGCTCCTTCACGGCCTTCTCGATGCGAGCCAGACCCGAGCGGTACTGGTTCTCGGCCAGTTCGCCCACGCAACGCACGCGGCGGTTGCCCAGGTGGTCGATGTCGTCGACTTCGCCACGGCCATTGCGCAGCTCGACCAGGATCTTCACGACGGCCAGGATGTCGTCGTTCGACAGGGTCATGGGGCCAGTGCCACCGTCGCGGCCCACGCGGGCGTTGAACTTCATGCGGCCCACGCGCGACAGGTCGTACGTGTCTTCCGAATAGAACAGGCGCTGGAACAGGGCCTGCACGGCATCTTCGGTCGGCGGCTCGCCGGGGCGCATCATGCGGTAGATGGCGACACGGGCGGCCAGCTCGTCGGCGGTTTCATCGGTGGACAGGGTCTGCGAGATGTACGCGCCCTGGTCGAGTTCATTGGTGAAAATGCACTCGATTTCCTTGATGCCGGCGCTGCGCAGCTTCTTGAGCAGCGACTCGGTCAGCTCTTCGTTGGCCTTGGCGATGATCTCGCCGGTGTCCGGGTCGATCTGGTTCTTGGCCAGCACGCGGCCCAGCAGGATGTCTTCGGGCACGCTGATGTGCGTGGTGCCCGATTGCTCCAGCTGGCGGGTATGGCGCGCAGTGATGCGCTTGTCCTTTTCGACGATCACGGTGCCGGAGGCATCGGTCACGTCGTAACGGGCCACTTCACCCTTCAGGCGCTCAGGCACGAAGGCCATCAGGGCGCCCGAATCCATCAGCTTGAACGAGTCGTTGGCGAAGAAGGTCGCCAGGATCTGCTCGTTGTTCATGCCGATGGCCTTCAGCAGGGTCGTCACCGGCATCTTGCGGCGACGGTCCACGCGGAAGTACAGCAGGTCCTTGGGGTCGAACTCGAAGTCGAGCCACGAACCGCGGTAAGGAATGATGCGAGCGCTGAACAGCAGCTTGCCCGAGCTGTGGGTCTTGCCCTTGTCGTGCTCGAAGAACACGCCAGGCGAACGGTGCAGCTGCGACACGATGACGCGCTCGGTACCGTTGATGATGAAGGAGCCGTAGTCGGTCATCAGGGGCACTTCGCCCATGTAGACCTCTTGTTCCTTGATTTCCTTGACCACCTTCGACTGCGGGGTCGAAGTTTCGCGGTCATAGATGATCATCTGAAGCTTGGCGCGCACGGCGGCGGCAAAGGTCAGACCCCGCTGCTGACACTCGCGCTCATCGAAGGCCGGCTTGGCAATGTTGTATTCGATGAACTTCATCTCCACGAAACCGTTGTGCGAAACAATCGGGAACGCGGACAGGAAAGCGGCCTGCAGGCCTTCGGGTTTGCGCTTCGAGGGTGCGAGGTCCTTCTGCAGGAAGGCCACATAGGCTTCCTTCTGCATGGTCAGCAGATAAGGGACTTTCAGCACGCTGCCGCGCTTGCCAAAGCTCTTGCGGATTCGCTTGCGCTCTGTGTAGCTGTAGGGGTTTGCTTGCGCCATAAACTCTCCGTGGCGAATACCGATGATCAGTTCGGTATGTCGAAGGAATTTGCGCCAATGTCGGGCCAGGACACTGGGCATGGTTCGGCGACTGGCCGGTCGGACCGCTGAAGCGGGCCCGAGGCTTGGTGGTTGGCCACTACCAACCGCTGGCGGACAACCGGGTGGCGCTGGCGGCAACGGCAAAACTGCTTGCTGCTGCCTGTTCCATGCACCCGGTCCGACCAAACCGGTTCTCTGCAGTCGGTTCAGAGAACACTCGAACCGATCAGCTTACCACAAAAACACCCTAGTGGGGGCAGAGGGTATTGACTTTTCAACACGGATCTGAAACGCACGCGCCCCGCGAGGGCCCACATCTGGCCATGCGTCCGGCCTCCTGCCACGCCATGGAAAACCGCCAATTGCCGCCACACATTTGACATGGGTCACACCACAGGCATGCCCCAATTGCGGCGGAGCCCATTCGCTCGTTCAATCTCGGTTCATCTTTGGCGTGACAGGGCCACGCCCGCGCCAACAACTGCCCACCGGAGGATTCATGAAAGTTTCGCGTCGCGGCCTGCTCAGCCTGGTGCTGGCCCTGCCTGCATCAACCCTGTCGCTGAGCGCCCTGGCCGCCACCGGCCCGTGGGAGCCGGTCAAGCAGGGCACCGCCCGCGAAGACGTCAGCACCTGGGTGCGCAGCGTGGACGGCATGACCGTCAAGGCCTTTCGCGGCAGTACCGAGGTCAACCAGTCGGCCTTGACGGTTCTGGCGCTGCTGGCCGATACGCAGAACCTGCCCAACTGGATCTTCAAATGCGCCAGTGCGCAGCACCTGCCCAGCCACCCCCATGACCACACCTACGCGCGCTTCAAAGGGATCTGGCCGGCCTCACCCCGCGATGCACTGTTCAAGCGCGTGGTCACGCAAGAAGCCGGCGGCGCCATCTTCATCGAGACCCGCGACGTGTCAGGCCACCCTCCTGCAGAAGGGCACGTGCGCATCAAATCCCTGCACAACATCTTTCGCCTCACACCCCTGAAAGGCGGCTGGACCAAGGTCGAATTTGAAACCCAGGTGGATCTGGGCGGCATGGTCCCCGGCTGGCTGGCCAACGTGGTGTCCACGGAAGCGGCGCTGGTCACCCTCGAAGGCCTCAAGCGCGAAGTCGTGAAACCCAAGTACAAGATCAAGTCGCTGGCCGACCTGCCTGACTATTACCAGCGGAGCAAATCAATCACCCTTCCACCCGATCATTGAGCCTCCAAGAACGACAAAAAAGCCACCAGGTTGCCCGGGTGGCTTTTTCGCAGAAGGGGAAACGGCCAGGGCCGCCTCCCGATTCCAGAAGTCGAATTACTTGAGTTCGACCTTGGCGCCGGCTTCTTCCAGCTTCTTCTTGGCGGCGTCGGCGTCAGCCTTCGACACGCCTTCCTTCAGGGGCTTCGGAGCGCCGTCGACCAGGTCCTTGGCTTCCTTCAGGCCCAGGCCGGTGATTTCACGCACGGCCTTGATCACGCCCACCTTGTTCGAACCGGCTTCGGCCAGCACGACGGTGAACTCGGTCTTCTCTTCAGCGGCAGCAGCGCCACCGGCAGCAGCGCCACCAGCAGCGGGGGCAGCCATGGCGGCGGCCGACACGCCGAACTTCTCTTCGATGGCCTTGACCAGCTCGTTGAGTTCCATCACGGACATGCTGTCCAGGGCGGTCAGGAATGCGTCTTTATCGAATGCCATTTTGGGTTCCTAAAATCGGTAAAAGTTGAATGAGGTACGGTCTGAACGGATCAAGCAGCCGGGGCTTCGGCAGGCGCTTCCGCACCGCCACCCTTTTGCTCGCCGACAGCAGCCAGCACGCGGGCCAGACCCGAGATCGGCGATTGCAGCAGGCCACAGATCTGGGCCAGCAGCACTTCCTTGCTCGGGATCGAGGCCAGGGCCTTGACGCCATTGGCGTCCAGGGCCTTGCCGGCGTAGGCGCCAGCCTTGATGACCAGCTTGTCATTGCCCTTGGCAAAGTCAGCGATCACCTTGGCAGCTGCCACGGCATCTTCAGAGAAGCCGTAGATCAGCGGGCCGCTCATGCTCTCGGCGGCGACTTCAAACGGGGTGCCAGCCACAGCACGACGGGCCAGGGTGTTCTTCAGAACGTGCAGATACACGCCTTGCGAACGGGCCGTCTTGCGCAGCTGGTCCAGTTGAGCCACCGTGAGACCGCGGTACTCAGCCAGTGCCAGCGTTTGCGACTTGCCAGCTTGGGCAGCCACTTCCGCGATCACGGCTTCTTTCTCGGTAGGATTGAGAGTAATTGTATACTTCTTAAATGTTGTTTTGGTCTTTTATCTAGTTTTATGTATGATT
>JBEGRT010000224.1:0-4208 GCA_041180305.1 Pseudomonadota bacterium | reverse complement strand
TGCAGCGGGTTGCCGCCCCAACCCACCGATGAAGCCTCGCGTCAATCACCTGGCCCTCACCGCCTGGTCGGCGGTGCTGCAATGGTCGCGCGTGGGCATGAATGCCCTGGTGTTCCTGGTGCTGTCGCGCTGGCTGACGCTCAGCGAAATCGGGGTGGTCGCAGCGGTCTACGCCCCCATCATCATCTTGCAGTCACTGCTGACAGCCACGGTCCCCGAGTACGTGGTCCAGGAGCGCTTGCCCACGCAGCGACGCCTGAGCACCATCTTCTGGCTGTCCGGTGGCGCGGGCCTGCTGCTGTGCATGGCCTGCCTGCTGGGCGCGCCCTGGGTGGCTGGCCGGCTCGATCATCCCGATGCGGTTGTCTACATGCGTGTTCTGGGGTTCAGCCCTTTGTGCTGGTCCATGGCGGCCGTGGCCGAAGGTCTGCATCGCAAAGCCCTGCAAACGCGCCAACTGGCCCTGCGAACGCTGATGGCATCGTCCATCGGCGCGGGCGCTGCCATCACGGCCGGTCACGCGGGCTGGGGAGGCTGGGCCATCGTGATCTTCACCGTGCTGACTGCCGCCGTGTCTGCCGTGATCACAGTCTGGACATGTGCATGGCGCCCCAGCTGGGTGTTCAGCCGAGGGCATGCACGCCGTCGCTGGCCTGTCTTGAAAGCACTGATCGGGCGCAACTTGCTGGCCGCCGCCACCATGCCGCTGATCCAGTACGTCACGGCGCTGCAGCTGGGCACGCACGATGCCGGCATCCTCCAGATCTCCACCCGCATCTACACCCTGGTGGATTCGGTGGTGATGACCCCTTATCGCTTCGTCGTGATGCCGCTGTTTGCTGCGCTACGCAGCGCACAAGACGATGTGGGCGACAAAGCCGCACGCGCCGTTGCCATGGGCACCTTCGTGTCGGTGCCGGTGTACATGGGTCTGGCGCTGGTGGCACCCGTGTTGCTGCCCACTGCGGTGGGGGCCGCCAACGGCCTGCCCAGTGTGCCCATCGTGCAGTGGTTGTGTCTGCACGGCGTGCTGGCCTCGGCCTCACCTGTGGCCAACCAGATCCTGACCGCACGCGGGGCAGCCTCCGTGGCCTTCCTGCGATCTCGCCAGACCTTTGCATTCGCCGTGGTGCCCACCTTGCTGGCCACGATGCATTCGCTGCAGGCCGTGGCGTTCACCTATGGCGTGATCGGCGGCCTGGCCAGCCTTGCGCTCACCCTCAGGGCCTTGCACAACACCTTGGGAGTGCCGGCCGCCAGCCTGTTCAGCCCCTGGCTGCGGATATGCCTGGCGGGGTTGGCCATGGCTCCTGTGCAGGCACTGTCCTTGCTGGCGCATACCTTGCCGGGTTATGCCCTGCTGGGCCTGCAGATGCTGTTGGCGCCCCCGTTGTATGCCGCGGGGGCCCGCTGCTTCGCAGCGCCTGTGTTGTCCATGTTCGTTCAACGGCTGAAACGACCTCGCTGACTGCGCCATGCGGATCAAAGACACACTTCGACTGGGCTGGCAAGGGGCCAAGATGGCCCGCCACGCCCTGCATGACCTGACCCGGTATTTCAAGGCCGCCGCCTCAGAAGCCCGAACGCTGGATGACGCCCAGTTGCAGGCGCGGCTGCTGCAGAAAGCACATTCGATCGAAAAAGGCCTCGCACTGCCGGATGTCAGGCCGGGTTTTGGCAAGGCCGCACTGCTTGAACTCCGGCAGCTGCTGGACATCGCACAGCAGCGGGGCCTTTCCCCGGAAGCGCCAGCCTTGCTTTCGGCACGCCACGCCGTGGGCGCTTACCTGGCGCTGCATGCAGCCAAGGGCTGGAGCCTGCCGGATGACCTGCTGTTTGCAACGAACTTGCCTGCAGCGCATCACGCACCTCAATGGGGCGGCTGGCTGGAGCAAGAGGCCGCCAGCACCCGCGCAGCCGCCCAAGGCAATTTTGAATCGCTCGTCAACGCCCGCCGCAGCACACGCATGTTCAGCCGCGAACGGCCCAGCCTGGACACGCTGCAAAGCGCCATCTCGCTGGCATCGCGCAGCCCCTCGGTGTGCAACCGTCAGGGCGGGCGCGCCCGTGTGGTCTTCGCTGAAGAACTGCTCCAGCGCATCCTGACCCTTCAGGGGGGCAACCGGGGCTTCACGCAGGAGATCCCCTGTGTGCTGGTCGTGACCTGCTATGTCGGGCTGTTCAGGGGCGCACGCGAGCGCAACCAGTGCTGGATCGACGGGGGCCTGTTTGCGATGTCGCTGCTGTACGCACTGACCTACCAAGGCCTGGCGTCATGCCCCTTGAACTGGTCGGCCGATGTTTCGCAAGATCGTGCCTTGCGACAGCTGCTGCAACTTCCCGACGACGAGGTGGTGATCATGCTGGTGGCTGTTGGCCACTGGCGGGATCACTACAAGGTGGCCACCTCGGCACGGCTGGGGATCGACACGGTCATGCCTCGCGTGTACGCGTGAGCGCGTGACAGCCCTCGGGCATCGAACACGCATCCGACAGACAAGGAACTCGCCATGGTCCAGGCCCCCATCAAAGCAGCGATCCTCACCTTTCACAACACGCCCAACTATGGCGCCACGCTTCAATGCCTGGCGCTTCACAACCACCTGACCGAACAAGGCTGCAAGGTGGAAGTGATCAACTACATGCCGACGCACGCCCTGCTGCAATATGCGAAGTCACTGTTCCTGGGCAAACGCCGTTCGCTGAAGAACCTGCAGCGTGTCTATCGCTTCTACACCTTCGTTCGAGACCACATCGCACTGAGCGGCGCCCCGATCTTCCGTGCCGGGCGACTGAAAATGCTTCAGGCCAAGCACTATCAGATTGCATTCAGCGGAAGCGACGAAGTCTGGAAGGTCGATCACATGCGCCCGTTCGACCCGTCCTATTATTTTTCTTTCCTCGACCCAAGCGCCACCCGCCTCGTGGCCTATGCCGCCACGTCATCCACGGTGACCGACCTGACGGGCATGGCCGTCACCGTGACCCCACTGCTTCGACGCTTCTCGGGCCTGGGCATTCGCGACCGCTCCACAGCCAGCATGGTGGAGCGCTTGTTGGGCCAGCCCCCCGAGCAGGTCCTCGACCCCACACTGATCTGGGACTTCACCCAGATGGACCTGCCGCCCATGCGCACACGCCCCTACCTGGCCGTGTATTCCTGGCTGAGCGACGCCGACATGCTGGCCACCCGCGAGTTCGCACAACGCCACGGGCTGGAGGTGGTGTGCGTGGGCTGTCGCCATGCGCTGGCCGATGCCAACCTCATTGGCATCGGCCCCCATGAATGGCTGCGCCTCATGAAACACGCCTCGGCCGTGCTGACGGACTTTTTCCACGGCGTGCTGTTCTCCATCATCTTCCACCGCCCGTTTTACGCGCATGTCGACGCGAAAAAGCGCATGAAGCTGGAGCAGGCCTTGCAATGGGTGGGACTGGGGCATCACCTGCACGAAACAGCAGGCGCCATACGGCAGACGTCGTGGCAGGAACTGGAAGCCGACTGGGTGGAGGTCGACCGGCAACTGGCCCGACAACGCATGCAAAGCCAGGCCTTCATCCGGGAGCAGCTGGCGCGCTGCCAGGCTTGAGCACACCATGGTCACGCTCCGGCGTCGGCAGTTCTGCGGCCAGGCGGCATCGTCATCGATGGCGCTGGTCGCGCTGACCGGGTGTTCGCCCCTGCCCAGAAATGAGGCAGCACCCCTGTCACTGCACGCCTTCCTGTCGCCCGCACAGATCCTGGCCAGCACCCGCGCAGACACCGCGCCCGATGCGACCGAGGCGTTGATGCAGTTCGCGCAGGCACTGGCCACAGGTCGCCATGTCCGAGCACTCATCCCTGCGGGGCACTACCAATGTCACCAGCAGATCCGGGTTGAAAGCCCGCATCTGCTGGATCTGTCGCTGCACGCCATCGGGGCTCACCTCGTGATCACGGCCCCCATGTCGGCACCAGGCAGTCGCTACCTGAGCCTGGTCAACACCGCGAAACAAGGCCGCCGGCTGGAGATGCAGGGGCTGAGCATGCGCCACGACCGGCCGGTCGGGCGGGTGCCGAACACCGACATGATCCGCCTGGGGGGCTTTCAGGATTACCTGCTGGTAGACGTCGAGGTGGGCTCGTCCGACAACATGGGCATTGCCATCGGGCGCGCAGATGCGCGTGACCGGCCCGCACGCAGCATCACCATGGTGCGCCCGAGGGT
>JBEGRT010000223.1:0-3360 GCA_041180305.1 Pseudomonadota bacterium | reverse complement strand
ACCTGGATGTGGCCGCCTTGCAGGGCCGTGACCGATTCGCCGCCGCCTTCAAAGGCCACGAAGCGCATGGCGCGGGGGTTCACGCCGGCCGCGCGGGCCGTCAGGGCGGCCTTCATCCAGTCCTGGCTGCCCACGGTGCCACCGGCGCCGAAGATCACCTTGGTGGGGTCCTGCTTGAGGGCCGCGGCCACGTCCTTCAGGGTCTTGAAGGGCGAATCCTTGCGCACGATCACGGCGCCGTAGTCGGCACCCAGGGCGGCCAGCCAGCGCACATCGCTCACGGAGTACTTGCCGAACTTGCCCTGCGACAGGTTGAGCAGCGACCCACTGGAGAAAGCCACAATCGTGTTGGGCTCTCCCGGGCGCTGGGCCACCACAGCGTTGTACGCCACGGCACCGATGCCACCCGGCATGTAGGTCACCCGCATGGGGTCGCTGCTCAACTTGTTCTCCGACAGCATGGCCTGCGCCATCTTGCAGGTCAGATCGAAGCCGCCGCCGGGCTTGGCCGGGGCGATGCATTCGGATTTGTCCAGCGGACCGGCCACGGCCCGGGTGGCGGCCATGGGCAGCATGGCCACGGCGGTCAGGACAGCACGCAAGGTCTGGGGGCTTTTCATCGACGGGCTCCTCGGCTCTCGGAAAGTGTGGGGGATCCAGGTGCGGTGGACCATGTGGTTGGCCACACCTGCTGGGCACGAACTGTAGAAATCCGCGCCTTTCAACTGGCTTTCAATTCCGCCGGGGACAAACCCCAGGTGATGCGCGAAGGCTGCAAGGCCCACGCGCGCAGCGCCCTGTCAGTGCGGCGCCAGCAGCGCTCCGGCGCCACCCGGCCAGTGCAGCGTGACCTCGAACGCTCCGGAGGCACGCGCGTCGATCTTCAGGCCGCCGCCATGACGCTGGGCAATGCGGCGCGCAATGGCCAGGCCCAGCCCGGCACCGCCCTGGCGGCTGCCCTGCCCCCGCACGAATCGCCCCTCGTCGGGCGATGTGGCCTGCTCGGCCTGGACCAGTTGCAGGCGCAGGCTTTCAGGCAAGGGCTCGCTTTCGCTGATCACGGTGACCACCCAGCCCGGGCGCCCGTGGGCATCGGGCTCTGCCCGCGCCATGGCCGTCACCGGCGTGCCCTTGCGGGCATAGCGCAAGGCGTTGTCCAGCAGGTTGGCCAGGGCCTCGCGCCACAGGGTTTCGTCGCCTTGGGCCGGCAACTCGTCGGGCACTTCCACGCCCAGGTCCAGCCCACGCTGGCGGGCGCGGCGCAACAGCGGGCGCACCGCCTGCCGCAAGGTTTCGGCCAGATCGAAGGCCTGCCACTGGGGCTCGGCCGCATCCGAACGGGCCAGACTCAGCATCTGATTGGTGCTGCGTGTGGCCGCGTCGATCTGCTCGACGATGGCCTGCAGGCTCTCACACACTTCGGTCTGTGCGGGGGCCTCATGCCAGCGCCTGAGGGCATAGGCCGCCTGCGTGCGCAGCGTCGTCAGCGGCGTGCGCAACTGGTGCGAGGCGTCATCGAGAAACTGGCGCTGCTGATCGGCCAGCGCCTGGCGGCGGGCCATCTGCGTGTTGACGGCCTGCACCAGCGGACGCACATCGCGCGGCAGGCCCTCGGTGTCCAGCGGCGACACATCGGAGGGCCCGCGCTGGCGCACCTCAGCCTCCAGGCGTCGCAAGGGGCGCAAGCCCCAGCTCACCACCACCACCCCCGAGCCGATCAGCACCAGCAGCACCACCCCGGCGCGCAAGAGGCTGGTGCGCACAAACTGCTCGGCGAACTGCTCGCGCGAGCGGGCCTGCTCGGCCACCTGGATCACCACCGGGGTGTCGGGCCCCTGCGCGCCCTGCAGCTTCACATGGGTGAGCAACGAGCCCATGCGCACACGCTCGCCCAGGTACTCGGCATCGGCAAACACCGGCACATGCGGGCGCAGGGTGTCGGGTGAGGGTGGCGGCAGGTCAAGGTTGCCCACCTCCACAAGCCCATCGCGAGAGGCCACCCGAAAGTACACGTGCCCGGTGGCCGTGAGCTCCAGCAGCTCGAACAAGCGGTAGGGCAATTCCACCGCCAGCCCACCCGAGGCCGTGGAGATGTTGGCCTCGATGGCCTTGAGGGCGCCGCTGATCGAGCGGTCGTAGGCGCTGTTGGCCGCCGCCAGGGCTTCGCGCTGGGTGGACCACAGCTCCACCGCCGTGATCAGCATCGTCAAGGGCAGCAGACACAGCAACAGGCGGCGGCGCAGGCTCATGCCGCGCACGGGCCCGGCAGGCGCCGACTCAGGACGCCATTTCCAGGGCATAGCCCAGCCCACGGTAGGTCACGATGGCCAGGCCCGTGCCCTCCAGGCGCTTGCGCAGGCGGTGCACCAGCACCTCGATCACGTCGGGCAGCACGTCATCCTGGTCGGAAAACACCCGCGCAATGATCTGCGCCTTGCTCATGGGCTCGCCCGTGCGCTGAATGAGCGCACGCAACACCGCGTGCTCGCGCGGCGACAGGTGCAGCACCTGCTCGGCCAGCGTGAACTGCCGGGTGGCCGTGTCGTACTGCAGCGGGCCACAGGCCAGGCGGGGGTTGTCGGCCCCTCGCGCACGGCGCACCAGCGCCATCAGGCGGGCCTCCAGCTCTTCCAGGGCAAAGGGCTTGGCCAGGAAGTCATCGGCGCCCTGGTTGAGCGCCTGCACGCGCTCGGCCAGTGAATCACGGGCCGTCAGGATCAACACCGGCAGGCGCCGGTCACGGGCTCGCAGGCGCTGCAGCAGCTGCCGCCCGGTCAGGCCCGGCAGGCCCAGGTCGAGGATGAGCGCGTCGTAGTCGCTGTCGTCCAGCGCGCGCTCGGCCAGCTGGCCGTCGTCCACCCAGTCCACCTGGATGTCCGACTGCGCCAGCGCCTTCGAGAGCCACTCGCCCAGGGCGTGCTCGTCTTCGGCCAGCAGAACCCTCACACGCGACCTTTCACGCGCCGGATGTGCCGCGCCTCAGCGAGCGCGGCGAGCGGCCACCGCGTCCGACAGGATCTGCAGCACCTTCTCGGAATCGTCCCAGCCGATGCAGGCATCGGTGATCGATTGGCCATAAGCCAGCTTGGCCGGATCGTCCTTGCCCGGGGTGAACTTCTGGGCACCGGCGCACAGGTGGCTTTCCACCATCACGCCGAACACCTGCTTGGAGCCACCGCGCAGCTGGGCCGCGATGTCTTCGGCCACCACCACCTGGCGCTCATGCTGCTTGGAGCTGTTGGCATGGCTGAAATCGACCATCAGCGAGGCAGGCAGGCCGGCCTTGGCCAGGTCTTCGCAGGCCGAGGCCACGCTGGCGGCGTCGTAGTTGGGGGCCTTGCCGCCGCGCAGGATCACGTG
>JBEGRT010000222.1:0-11661 GCA_041180305.1 Pseudomonadota bacterium | reverse complement strand
TGGGCTGGCCGTGCATGCGGATCTCGCCCTGGTCTGGGATGGTGGCGCCCGACAGGGCCTTGATCAGCGAAGACTTGCCGGCGCCGTTGTCGCCAATGACGGCCAGGATCTCGCCGGCGCGCAACTCGAAGTCGGCGCCGTCGAGGGCCGTGACCTGGCCATAACGTTTGACCAGGCCGGTGGCCTGAAGAACCACGGGGTTGCTGGAGGTGGGGGCTGCAGCGTGCATGGGTGTTGTCCGGTGTGCGTTGCGTGGAACCGCCCTCAGCGGGCTTGCTTGTGCGAGAGCTGGTCGGCGGCCACGGCCAGGATGACCAGCACGCCGGTGACCAGGATCTGATAGACCGAGGAGACGCCCATCAGGGTCAGTCCGTTGCGGAACACGCCCACGATCAGCGCGCCGATCAGGGTGCCCACGATCACACCGCGCCCGCCGAACAGGCTGGTGCCACCCAGCACCACGGCGGTGATGGAATCGAGGTTCTCGGTCTGGCCGGCCTGCGGGTCACCCACGCCGGTGCGGGCCACCGACAGCAGCGAGGCAATGCCGTAGAAGGTGCCGGCCAGGGCATACACCCACAGCAGCACGCGTTGCGTGGAGATGCCCGTCAGGCGGGCGGCTTCGGGGTTGTTGCCCACGGCGTAAAGGTGGCGGCCGGGGGCGGTGTGGGTCAGGGCGAACCACACGGCCGCGTACAGGCCCAGCAGCACCAGCACGCCGCGCGCCACAGGGGTGCCCAGCAGCATGACCGGATCGCCCAGCCAGGTCATGGCCTCGGGCAGGTCGGTCACGGTCTGCGATTCGGAATAGATCTGCGTGATGGCAAAGGCAATGTTCATGGTGCCCAGCGTCACGATGAACGGGGGCAGCTTGATGCGTGTGACCAGCAGGCCATTGACCAGGCCGAAGGCCGTGGTGGCACACACGCCCACGCCCATGGCCACCAGCGGGTGCAGGCCCATCTCGGTGGCCAGCTTGGTCATCACGATGGAGCCCAGGGCCATCAGCATGCCGCACGACAGGTCGATGCCTGCCGTCAGGATGATCAGGGTCTGACCGATGGCCAGCAGGCCCACCACCATCACCTGCTGCATCACCAGCGAGAAGTTCTGAGCGGACAGGAAGTTGTCGGTCTTGAGCGCGAAGAAGGCGCAGGCCGCCAGCAGGGCCAGCAGCGGGCCCAGCGTCGACATCGGCGGCAGATGTTTCGTCCAGTCTTTCATGGTCAGAGTGCCTCGGGTGGCAGGTGTGGGGGAGGTGGTGGTGGAGGCCTGCATGGTCAGATCACTTCTTGCCCCAGCACAGGTTCAGGCCGGTGGTGGTGTCCTTGCTGTCCACGCCTGCCACCGGCTTGGCCGCGATCAGGGTCACGCCGGTGTCGGTGTAGCCCGCGACCTTCTTGCCGGTCTTGGCGTATTCCACGCCGGCTTCCACACCCATCGAGGCCATCTTCAGCGGGTACTGCTGCGAGGTCGCGGCGATCTTGCCGGCCGCCACGTCCTTCACACCCTGGCAGCCGCCGTCGACGGCCACGATCACCACGTTCTTGTCCTTGCCGGCCGACTTCAGGGCTTTGTGGGCACCCGCGGCAGCCGGTTCGTTGATGGCGTAGACCAGGTTGATGTCGGGGTTCTTCTGCAGGCAGTTTTCCATGGCGGTCTGGCCCTTGGCCTGGTCACCGTAGGAATCGGCCATGCACACCACTTCGGCCGGCTTGCTCAGCTCGTTCGAGGTGGCGGCGTTGGCGGCCAGGCCAAAGCCCTTGAGGAAGCCGTTGTGGCGTTGCGCACCCACGGGGTGGCCGGGGAAGAGGTCCAGCGTGGCGATCTTGACGGGCTTGCCGCCCAGTGCGGCCTTGGCGTACTGGCCGATCAGCACACCGGCCTTGTAGTTGTCGGTGGCGAACAGGGCATCGACCGCTTCTTGCGGGTCGGTGGGGCTGTCCAGGGCGATGACCATCACGCCCTTGTCGCGGGCCTTCTTGATGGCCGGCACGATGGCCTTGGCATCGGACGGGGTGATCAGGATGGTCTTGGCACCGGCGGCCACCATGTTCTCGATGGCGGTGACCTGGGCGGCGTTGTCGCCATCCTGCTTGCCGGCGGCGGTGAGCAGCTTGGCCCCCTTGGCCTTGGCGGCTTCGGCCGCGCCTTCCTTCATCTTCACGAAGAAGGGGTTGGTTTCGGTCTTGGTGATCAGGCCGACGATGGGCTGATCGGCCGCCGAAGCCTGGGCGGCGGCCAGGGCAAGCGCCACAGCGCCGAAGGACACCGCCAGCGAACGACGAGAGGTCATGGAAAAGCTCCTCGGTAGGGGGTTGTGGGTCTGGGCAAGGTCGGCCATGTGTGCCGACGGACCGAAGTATCCAAACGCTTCATTAATAAATCAAGTGGTTGTATTAATGGGAAACCCTCATGTCAAACCCTAGGTTCGTCTCGCACACTGGCGCCCATGAAGGCCCCTGGCGCAGGGGCTGCGGCCGCTCGCGGCCCTGTGTTTCAGCTGGAGAAAAGCCCCATGTTTGCCGCCCTGGGCGAAGCCCTTGTCGACCTGATCGAGCACCCTGATGGCCGCTACGAGCCCTGCCTGGGGGGCTCGGTGTGCAACTTCACGCGGGCGGTGGCGCGACAGGGCCTGCCCATTCGCTACCTGAACCCGCTGTCGACCGACACCTTCGGTGAGCGCTTTGTGGCCGGCCTGCGGGCAGACGGCGTGGCCATCGACCCGCCCTGGCGCAGCCACCTGCCCACCTCGCTGGCCGTGGTCTCGCTGGGGGCGGGCGGTGTGCCGCAGTACGTGTTCCACCGCGAGGCCGTGGCCGACCGCGACGGCAGCGTCGATGAACTGCTGCAGCGTCTGCCCACCGAACTGCACGCCTTGCATGTGGGCGGCCTGGCCCTGATGCCGCCCGATGAACAGCGCGCCCTGGCCGTGATCGAGGCCACGCGGGCCCGCGGCGGGCTGGTGTCGGTCGATGCGAACCTGCGCATGGTGGTGGCCGGCAGCGACCCGGCGCGCCAGATGGCCTATCGCCAGGCGGTGCAGCGTGTGCTGGCCCAGGCCGATGTGGTCAAGCTCAGCGACGAAGACGTGCAGGCCCTGGGCTGGCATCTCGACCTGGATGACGACGCCAGCCTGCGCGCCGTGGCGCGGCGCCTGCTCGATGGTCTGGGGGGCGTGGACGGGCGGCAGGGCCACCGGGCCAGCCTGGTGGCCCTGACCCTGGGCGGGCAGGGCGCGGCGCTGGTCAATGCCGGCGCCTTCGTGCGCCTGCCAGTGCGCGCCGGCCTGGCGGTGGTCGACACCGTGGGCGCGGGCGATTGCTTCCAGGCCGGTTTGCTGAGCTGGCTGCACCATGCCGGCCAGCTCAAGGCCACGGCCCTGCAGGCCCTGGGTGCCCGTGAACTGCACGATGCCCTGCAGCACGCCATGGCCGCTGCGGCCCTGAATGTGCAGCGCCAGGGCTGCCAGCCGCCCAGCTGGCTGGAGACCCGCGCCTTCGCGGATCAGCCCGTGCGGTAACGCTTGTTGATGAGGTTGCGCTTGACCTGGTGCAGCCGCGCCGGCAGGTCAGGGCCCAGTTGCAGGGCCACGCCCGTGGCCAGCACATCGATCACCAGCAGGTGCAGCAGGCGCGAGGCCATGGGGCTGAACTCTTCGTAGCCCTCGGGGTGGTCGGCCGCCAGGTGGATGCGGGCCAGCGACGCCAGGGGCGAGCCGCTGGCCGTGATGGCGATCGTCATGGCGCCCTGGCGCTGGGCCAGCTCCATCGCCTCGATCAGGCCCTGGCTGCGACCGGCGCTGGAGATCACCACCAGGCAATCGCGCTTTTGCAGCAGCGTGGCCCCGATGATCTGCAGGTGCCCGTCGGCCACCGCGGTGGCGTGGCAGCCCATGCGGTAGAACTTCAGTTGCGCGTCCTGCGCCACGATGCCCGAGTTGCCCACCCCGTGGAACTCGATGCGCCCGCCTTCGCGCACCGTGCGCGACAGCGCGGCGACGGCCTGGTCGATGCGCTTTTGCGAGGCCGTTTCGGCAAAGCGGCTCAGCACCTCGATGCTGTGCGCCGTGACCTTGTGCACCAGCTCGCGGCCGGTGTCGCCCGCCTGCACGCGCTGGTGCACGAAGGGCGTGCCGCCCTGGCCCACGCTGGCCGCCAGTTGCAGCTTGAAATCGCTCCAGCCCTCGAAGCCCATGCTGCGGCAAAAGCGCACCACCGTGGGGTTGCTCACCTGGGCCTGCGCAGCCAGTTCGGCCACCGAGCGGCTCATGCTGGCGCGCGGGTCTTTCAGGATGACACGGGCCACGCGGTGCTCGGCAGCAGGCAGGGTGTCGAGCTGGCGTTCGATCTGTTCGGGCAAGGACATGCCATCAGTCTAGACCCTGACGCTGCCCCCTGATGGCCTGCCCGGGGCAGCGTGCGAGAATCAGCCCATGCGCCTGCTGCTTGCCGAAGACGACCCCATCCTGGCCGACGCCTTGTCAGCCAACCTGCGCCATGCCGGCTTCGAGGTGGAAGTGGCTGAGAACGGGGCCGTGGCTGAGTACCTGCTCACGCGCCACAGCTTCGACCTGGGGGTGATCGACATCGGCCTGCCGCTGGTCGATGGCCTCACGGTGGTCAAGCGGGCCCATGCGGCCCGGCCCACGCTGCCGCTGATGGTGCTCACGGCCCTCGATGGCCTGGAAAGCCGCGTGGCCGGCCTGAACGCTGGCGCTGACGACTACCTCACCAAGCCCTTCGATTTCCCCGAGCTGGAAGCACGCATCCGGGCCCTGCTACGGCGTGCGCGTTTGAGCGCGGGCGTCAGCGCGCCCGCCAAGGCGGCCAATGCCGTGCAGGTGGCCGGCAAGCTCAGCTTCGACCGCGATGCACGCCGCATGACCGTGCAAGGCCATCCGGTCGATCTGTCGCCGCGCGAATGGTCGCTGCTCGACCTGCTGCTCACGCACGAAGGCAAGGTGGTCACCAAGGAGCAGATCGCCACCGAGTGGTCGGGTGAAGCCCAGGCCGAGGCCAACATGCCCTCGGGCTCGCTGGAAGTGATCGTGCACCGCCTGCGCCGCAAGCTGGAAGACTCCGGCCTGTCGATCCGCACCGTGCGCGGGCTGGGTTACCTGCTGGAAACTGCCTGATCGCCCATGGCCTGGTGGCGCGCCCTGCGTTCACGCCTGTCACCGGGCACCGTGCCGTTGAGGCAGTACCTGCTGTGGTGGATGATCGCGCCCCAGCTCGTGCTGTGGGTGGCCGCGGCCTTCATGTCCTACCAGGTGGCGCTGCACCACGCCAACCTGGCGCTGGACCGCAGCCTGTACCAGTCATCGCGGGCGCTGGCGCGCCAGGTCAAGCCCATGGGCAGTGGCCTGCTGATCGACCTGCCCAAAGCCGCGCGCGACATCCTGGAAACCGACCCCGACGAGCAGGTTTACTACATGGTCAGCTCGCCCCCGGGCCAGTTCATCCTGGGCAACCGTGTGCTGCCCCCGCCGCCGGCCGAGCTGGCGCGTGCGGCCTCGGGCCTCGATGGCCAGCCTCGTTTCTACGACGATGCCGTGAAGGTCGAACAGCGCCGCACCGGGGTGCGGGTGGTGGCGCTGTACCTGGCCTATGGCGAGCCCGAATCACCCCAGACCATGCTGGTGCAGATCGCCAAGAGCCGTGTCAGCCGCGATGCACTGGCCAGTCGCATCCTGGGCGACATCGCCATTCCGCTGGTGATGCTGGTCATGGCCATGTCGGCTGTGGTGTGGTGGGGGCTGCGCAAGGGTCTGTCGCCGCTGTCGCGCCTGCAGCAGGCCGTGGGCGAAAGGGCCCCGGGCGATCTGAACCCCATCGTGCTGGGGCCAGTGCCCGAGGAAGTCGAGGTGCTGGTCAGCGCGCTCAATGACCTGCTGCAGCGCGTGCAGGACAGCGTGGCCAGCCAGCGCCGCTTCATCAGCGATGCCGCCCACCAGCTGCGCACGCCACTGGCCGGCCTGAAAAGCCAGACCGAGCTGGCGCTCAAGGCCACGGCCGACCCGGAACTCAAAGGCCGCTTGCAACGCGTGCACGAAAGCGCCACCCGCAGCGCCCACCTGGTCAATCAGCTCCTGACACTGGCGCGCGCCGAGCCCGAATCGGTCGACGCCATGGGCCAGAGCCGTTTCGACCTGCAACGCCTCGTGCAGGAGCTGACCGTGGAGCTGGTGCCCCGCGCCCTGCAAGCCCGGGTGGACCTGGGGCTGGCCGAAGAAGACGAAGGCTCGACCGTGTTCGCGCCGGGCCAGTGCATGGTCCAGGGCAATGCCTTGCTGATCCGCGAGGCCCTGTTCAACCTGCTGGACAACGCCATCCGCTATGCCGGGGCAGGCGCCGAGGTCACGCTCAGCTTGCAGGCCCGGGGCGGGCTGGCGTGTGTGCAGATCGACGACACCGGCCCCGGCATCCCCGAGGCCCACCACGACGCCGTGTTCCGCCGTTTCTTCCGTGCCACGCACGAGGGCACAGGCTGCGGCCTGGGCCTGGCCATCGTGAAAGAAATCGTCGAGCGGCATGGTGGGCGCGTGCAGCTGTCTTCCCGCATGCCGCAAGGCCTGAGGGTGCAGGTCTGGCTGCCTCTCGTCTCCTGAAATTCTTTCGGTGCCTGATCGCATGCCTACATTCATTAACAAAAAAAGGCAATAGGCGAAGATTCTGACTTATCTCGTTAAGTGATCGTTAATACTGCGATGCCCGCCGCACATGGCGCAGCGCGCTGCCTCAGCGCACGGCCTGCGGGCGTCCTCCAACCTCACCGAAGAGACAACATGAAGATCAAGCACCTCTCCCGCACGCTGCCCATGATCCTGGGCGCCCTGGTGGCCCTGCCCGCTTCGGCCCAGCTGTCCCTCGAATCGAACGGCTACTTCCGCGCTGGCCCGCAAGCCACCTCGAAGGACGCCAACCGCGCTTGTTACGGCCTGACGGGCGCCGAGTTCAAGTACCGCCTCGGCAACGAGTGCGACTTCTACGGTGAGTTCCTGTTCACCGGCACCATCAAGAAAGAAACGGGCGAGCAGTTCAAGGTTCGCCTGATGCCCAGCATCTACAAGGGCAACGCCAGCGATGCCGGTGACGCCAAGCTCGGCATGGCCCAGATGTACACCGAAGTGGCCGGCCTGGACTTCGCCCCCAGCGCCAGCTTCTGGGCGGGCAAGCGCTACCACCGCGGCGCCGACGTGCACATCGTCGACAAGTTCTTCGAACAGCTCGACGGCACCGGCGCTGGCGCCCAGATCGATGCCTTCGGCAGCAAGCTGGACCTGGCCTTCTACCGCTCGGACGACGCCAACAGCAATGTGGCCGGCGACCAGCCCGGCAACCGCCTGAACGCCTGGTGGCGTGACGTGCCTGTGAACGAGGGTGGCAAGCTGAACGTGGTGCTGAACGCCACCAAGGGTGACTTCACCGGCGGCAAGTCGGGCGTGGCCCTGAGCGTGCGCCACACGCAAGACGGCGTGCTGGGTGGCAGCAACAACGTGTGGGTTCAGATGTCGCAAGGCTCGGCCGGCCTGACCGGTAACTTCGGCACCCTGACCGATGGCACCGACGTCAAGAAGATCCGCCTGGTCGACGGCTACCAGTTCCAGCTGACGCCTCAGCTCGGTGGCCAGGCCATCGCCATGGTCCAGCGCAACAACTCCGACACCGTCGACACCACCATCACCTCGCTGGGTGGTCGCCTGTCGTACGCCTTCACCCGCAACTTCAAGCTGCTCGGTGAAGTCGGGGTCGACCGCGTCAAGCCCAGCAATGCCGAAGCCTCGCGCCTGACCAAGGTCACCATCGCGCCCACCCTGGCCGCTGGCAAGGGCTTCTGGGACCGTCCTGAGCTGCGCCTGTACGTCACCCGTGCCACCTGGAACGGTGCGGCCAACACGGCCGCTGGCGCCACCGGCCTGACCGGTCTGGGCGACAACAAGACCTCGGGCACCAGCTTCGGCGTGCAAGCCGAAATCTGGTGGTGATTCGAGCCCGGGGTGATGATGCACCCCGGTTGACGTGTTGCAAGGAGCATCCGCAATGAACGCATTCAAGATCTCTCGCCGCGCCCTGAGCGTGGCCCTGGCCACCGCCACCCTGTGCGGCTCGGCCTTTGCCGGTGAAGTCGAAGTGCTGCACTGGTGGACCGCTGGCGGCGAAGCCAAGGCCGCCCAGGCCCTGGCCGCCACCCTGAAGGCAAAAGGCCATTCGTGGAAAGACTTCGCCGTGGCCGGTGGCGGTGGTGATTCCGCCATGACCGTGCTGAAGTCGCGCGTGGTGTCGGGCAATGCCCCGGCCGCCGCTCAGATCAAGGGTCCCTCGCTGCAGGAGTGGGCCAAGGAAGGCGTGCTGACCAATCTGGACGACGTGGCCAATGCCGAGAAGTGGGACAGCCTGCTGCCCGGCCCCATCGCCAATGGCCTGAAGTACAAGGGCCACTACATCGCTGCCCCGGTGAACGTGCACCGCGTGAACTGGCTGTGGGTCAACCCCGAAGCCTTCAAGAAGGCCGGCGCCAAGGTGCCCACCACCTGGCCCGAGTTCTTCGCCGCCGCTGAAGCCCTGAAGAAGGCTGGCATCGTGCCGGTGGCCCATGGCGGCCAGAACTGGCAGGACTTCACCACCTTTGAAAGCGTGGCCCTGGGCGTGGGTGGCACCGAGTTCTACAAGAAGGCCCTGGTGCAGCTGGACCCCGCCACGCTGCAAAGCCCCAAGATGAAGGAAGTGCTCGAGACCTTCAAGAAGATCAAGGGCTACACCGACAAGAACTCGCCAGGGCGTGACTGGAACCTGACCACCGCCATGGTGATCCGTGGCGAAGCCGGCATGCAGCTGATGGGCGACTGGGCCAAGGGCGAGTTCGTGGCCGCGGGCAAGACCCCGGGCAAGGACTTCGAGTGCGTGGCCGCCCCTGGCACCGCCAAGGCCTTCACCTACAACGTGGACAGCTTTGCCATGTTCCAGCTGAAGAACGCCGACAACATCAAGGCCCAGCGTGACCTGGCCTCGACCCTGATGTCGCCTGCTTTCCAGGAACTGTTCAACCTGAACAAGGGCTCGATCCCGGTGCGCACCGGCCTGAACCTCGACAAGTTCGATGCCTGTGCAAAGACCTCGGCCAAGGACTTTGGCGAGACCGCCAAGTCGGGGGGCCTGGTGCCCTCGATCGCCCACGGCATGGCCGTTCCCTCGGCAGCCCAAGGCGCCATCCAGGACGTGATCTCGCAGTTCTGGAACAGCGACAAGGCCACCGCCGACGCCACCATGAAGAAGCTGGTCAGCGCGGCCAAGGTTCGTTGAACCTGCGCTGACCCGGTCGGGAGGGCGGGCTCACGAGGCCCGTCCCTTTCCGGTTTGATTTCTGCCTGAAATTCACCCCATCCTGCCCCCACCGGGGCAGGTTGCTCCGCTTCGATCATGAGCACAACCCCTCGATCGCCCAGCACCGACTGGCTGCCCAAACTGGTGGTGGCCCCGTCCTTCGTGCTGTCGCTGCTGTTCATCTATGGGCTGATCGCCTGGAACGGCTACCTCTCGGTGTCGGCCTCGCGCCTGATGCCCAACTACGACTTCCAGGGCTTTGACGCCTACCTGCAGCTCTGGGAGAGCGAACGCTTCCTGACCTCGGCCTGGAACCTGCTGGTCTTTGGCGGCCTGTTCCTCGGCGGCTCGATGGGCCTGGGCCTGCTGCTGGCCATCCTGCTGGACCAGAAGATCCGCGCCGAAGGCGTGCTGCGCACCATCTACCTCTACCCCATGGCCCTGAGCTTCATCGTGACCGGTGCGGCCTGGAAATGGATGCTCAACCCCGGGCTGGGCATCGAGCACACCGTGCAGAGCTGGGGCTTCGAGAACTTCACCTTCGACTGGATCGTTGACCCCGACAAGGCCATCTACTGCGTGGCCATTGCAGGCATCTGGCAAAGCGCCGGCTTCGTGATGGCCCTGTTCCTGGCCGGCCTGCGCGGCATCGACGAATCCATCATCAAGGCCGCACAGCTCGATGGCGCCTCCACCGCCCGCATCTACTGGCGCATCCTGGTGCCCAGCCTGCGCCCGGTGTTCTTCTCGACCATCATGGTCATGGCCCACATTGCCATCAAGAGCTTCGACCTGGTCATGGCCCTGACCGGCGGCGGCCCCGGCTTTGCCACCGACATGCCGGCCACCTTCATGTACTCGATGGCCTTCACGCGCGGGCAGATCAATGTGGGCGCGGCGTCGGCCACGGTCATGCTGGCCACGGTGGCTGCCATCGTCGTGCCTTACCTGTACAGCGAACTGCGTCAGCGCCAGTGAGGCCCACCATGAGTTCTTCTTCTCGACACTTCGCACCGCCGGCCCCCGTGATGGCCGGCCTCTCGGGCGGCTTCGACTGGACACGCCTGCTGCTGTGGGCCGTGCTGCTGGCCCTGGCCGGCTTCTTCCTGGCCCCGCTGTACGTGATGCTTTCGACCTCGTTCAAATCGATGGACGAGATCCGTGAAGGCAGCCTGCTGGCCCTGCCGCACCTGCCCAGCCTGGAGGCCTGGACCAAGGCCTGGTCAGGCGCCTGCACCGGCACCGATTGCCAGGGCCTCAAGCCCTACTTCTGGAACTCGGTGTGGATGGTGATCCCGGCCGTGGCCGTGTCCACCGTGCTGGGCGCCATCAACGGTTATGTGCTGACCCAGTGGAAGTTCCGCGGCAGCGAGACCCTGTTCGCGCTGATGCTGTTCGGCGTGTTCATGCCGCTGCAGGTGATCCTGCTGCCCATGTCGCAGGTGCTGGGCTACCTGGGCCTGGCCAGCTCGATCTGGGGCCTGACCCTGGTGCACGTGCTGTGCGGCCTGCCCAGCACCACGCTGTTCTTCCGCAACTACTACGCGGCCCTGCCCAACGAGCTGATCAAGGCGGCCATGCTCGATGGCGCCGGCTTCTGGCGCATCTTCTGGCGCATTGTGCTGCCGCTGTCCACGCCCATCCTGGTCGTGACCCTGATCTGGCAGTTCACGCAGATCTGGAACGACTTCCTGTTCGGCGTGGTCTTCTCCAGCACCGACTCCAAGCCGCTGATGGTGGGCCTGAACAACCTGGCCAACACCTCCAGCTCCGTCAAGGAATACAACGTCGACATGGCCGCCGCCATGATCGCCGGCTTGCCCACGCTCTTTGTCTACATCGTGGCCGGCAAGTACTTCGTGCGTGGCCTCACGGCCGGCGCCGTCAAGGGTTGAAAGGAATCATCATGGGCGCACTGTCCATCCGCCAGGTTCGCAAGAGCTACGGCAACACACACATCCTCAAGTCCATCGACATCGAAGTCGAGAAGGGCGAGTTCCTCATCCTGGTGGGCCCTTCGGGCTGCGGCAAGTCCACCCTGCTGTCGATGATTGCCGGCCTGGACACGCCCACGTCGGGGCAGATCATGCTGGCCGACCGCGACGTGACCTACGCGCCGCCGAAGGATCGCGACATCGCCATGGTGTTCCAGAGCTATGCGCTCTACCCGAACATGAATGTGGCCGAGAACATTGCCTTCGGCCTGGAGATGCGCAAGGTGCCCAAGGCCGAGCGCGAAGCGGCGGTCAAGCGCGTGGCCAAGATGCTGCAGATCGAGCACCTGCTCGACCGCAAGCCCGGTCAGCTCTCGGGCGGCCAGCGCCAGCGGGTGGCCATG
>JBEGRT010000221.1:0-10159 GCA_041180305.1 Pseudomonadota bacterium | reverse complement strand
CAGGCCATCCCAGGTGCCGGCGTTGTCGAGGGTGATGCGGTCGGTGCTGTTGCCTGAGCCCACCGAGAAGGTGAGGGCGGTATCGCCCGCCTTGAAGGCTTGCAGTTGCAGCGATGCCTGGGTGATGCCGGCGCCAAAGCTCAGGGTGTCCAGGTTGTCGGCGTGGATCAGGTCCTGCCCATCTCCCGCATTGAAGAACACGGTGTCGGCGCCATCGCCGCCAGTGATCTCGTCGTTGCCGAGGCCGCCGGTGAGCTGGTCGTTGGCCAGGCCACCCTTGAGCGTGTCGTTGCCACCGCCGCCGAGCAGGGTGTCGGCGCCGTTCTTGCCTGTGAGCGCTTCGGCCGCATCGGTGCCTTGCAGGTTCAAGGGTGCCAGATCACGGGCGGTTTGCAGCAGGTCCGCGCCCGTGGTGCGGGTGCCATCGGCAAACTGAACGGTCAGGCCATCCCAGGTGCCGGCGTTGTCGAGCAGGAGGCGATCGTTGCTGTTCGCGATGCCGATGTTCAGGATTTGGTTGTTGGGCTTGAATGGCTGCAGGACCAGGGAGCTTTGAGTGATGCCGGCACCAAGCATCAGGGTATCGAGGCTGTCGGCGTGGATCAGGTCCTGGCCATCACCCGCGTTGAAGAACACGGTGTCGGCGCCTTCACCGCCGGTGATCTCGTCGTTGCCGAGGCCGCCAGTCAGCTGGTCGTTGGCCTTGCCTCCTGTGAGGGTGTCTGCCGCATCAGTACCCTGAAGGTATCGGGGTGACAGATCGCGTGCAGTCTGGATCAATGCGGCGCCTGTGGTGCTAGTTCCGTCGGCGAATCGTACTGTCAGGCTGTTCCATGTGCCCAGTTGGTCCAGCGTCACGCGATCGGTCAGCCCGGCAAAACCCAGGCTCAGTTCGGTCCCCCCTGTGGCTGGTAACTGAGACAGGGTCAATTGGCCACGTTCCAGACCCGCGCCAAACGCCAGTGTGTCCAGGCTGTCGGCATGCACGAGGTCGATGCCATCTCCCAGATTGAAGAACACCGTGTCGGCACCCTCCCCACCGGTGATCACGTCGTTGCCCTGACCGCCAGTGAGTTCGTCGTTGCCGCCCGCGCCACGGAGATTGTCATTGCCACCCAGTCCCAGAAGGGTGTCAAGGCCATCTGTGCCAGCGAGGAGTTCTGATGCGTCGGTGCCTCGCAGGAGCAACGGTTTTGGCATGGCATCAAGCAGATCCTGCACGGTGCCCAAAAAGGCTTTGGTCCAGACAGTGACATCGCTCCACGAGCCTTGCGTGGTGATAGTCGTACGTCCGTTGCTGCCCTTTTGGATCAACACCACGGAGGACTCGTTGGAAACGGAGGGGTCAAGAACGATTTCGTTGTAATTGTCTCCGCCGAACGTCAACGAGGCACTCTGTGCGACTTGCACGGTATCGTTGCCTTCGAGCGCCGCAAAAGCCACATGCAGAACTCCGCCTTCGCTGCGGATCAGGTCGCTGCCCCGGCCAGGGCGCATGTATGCATTGGCTGAGCCGCCGATCAAGGTGTCGTCGCTGTGGGTGCCAAAAATGGTGTCGTTGCCGCCGCCTCCGCCATTGACCACATGCTGGCTGTCGACTGCGAACAAAAGATCGTTGCCTGAAGTGCCTTTTGCATGGCCGATCAAGTCCGACATGGAGATTTGCGTGCCGTTGTCGAACTCCACCGCATCGATGGTGGGCTGGACACTCAGGACGCCATCCACAATCTTCAGCAGCCCTGGGATCAGCACCTGAGCCACGCCGTCTTTCGTGGTGACCGACAGGGCAACATCGCCTTCCCAGGACAGGTAGTCGAGGGAATAAGGTGAGTTGTTCTTGATCTGGACCGTGATGTCGTCGGCACTCTGAGCGCCAATCAGGCGGATCACGTCACGGCTTGTCAGGGGGCTGGGATCTTCTTTGGCACGCACCACGACGGAGTGACCTGCGCTCACCTGGAATCGATCCGAGCCTGCGCTGTTGTACTGATCAGCGCCGTTGGTCAGCGTGTCGTCACCGATGTTGCCGATCAGTTTGGATCGGGTGTCGCCAATCAGCAAGGAACCTTCAGGAGCGGCAAACAGGATGTCGCCAGTGACGGCTCCGGCACTGTCAGTTCTGAGCATGGAGAGCTTGAGCAGTGCGTCAGAACTGAGGGTCTGATCCTCGAACACGAACTGATCGTAGGCGCGCTGGTCGGTGACGTTTTTCACAGCACCCAGGAGGTAGACCGTGCTGCCATCTTTGAAAGTGACCTGCAGGTCCGTCAACGTGGCCGGAGAAGGTGTCGTGTAGGAGTTGGTGGTGGTGTCCTGTATCCATTGACCCACCTCGCTGATGCGCGTGCCGGACGTGGGTGGCAGCAGGTTCCCCAGGGCCACGTGGTCGATGTCGGCGACGCTACGGCCATGCAGATTCACCGTGACGCTCTGACTTTGCCTCAGCGCGTCGGAAGCCGCAACCACCGAGCTCATCGACAAGATGGCCTGCGCGCCCCTTTGTACATGGATCACGTCGTTGCCGTCGATGTTTGTGAACCGATCCAGCCATTGCCCCCCTGTCAGGGTGTCGTCGCCCGAGCCGCCATCCAGTTCGTTGACGCCACGGCCGCCGTTGAGCACGTCGTTGCCAGCGCCCCCTTGAAGGGTGTCTTCGAGATCTGACCCGATCAAAGCGTCTGCGCCTTCGGTGCCCACTTGTCGGCGTTGCGCCTCGGTGATGCTGCCTTGCGCCAGTATTTGATCGCTCGTGAGCACCGTGCCATCCGGAAGGATGACATGCTCTTTGCCATGCAAAACGCCTTCTTTCAGGTAGCCGTCCAGTTGCACCAAGGTCGTGGGTTTGTGCAAGCTGCCATATCGGTTGTTGTAAAAATCATTGGCTGGGTTCAACAGCACAGAGTCGGAGTTGCCATCCCGCACAGCCACCCAATCTAGATGCGCGGCAGGTTGTGCTCCGCGAAGGTCGACTTCGTCGCCTTCTCCCTCGCCATCAAAGCCTTGCACGGTCAGTTTGACGTCGGAGTACTCTGCGGCTTGTGTTCTTGGCAGATGCACATAAGTCGCCTGAAGGGTGTCAGCCCCGGTGCCCAGGTTGACGGTGCAGTCGAGGCCGGCGTTGATGACGATGAGGTCATTCCCCGAGCCCGCGTCGATGCGGTTCATGGGGGAACTCGTCAACCCACTGGGATCCTTGTCTGCGCCAAACACTTGAATGGTGTCGTTTCCCTCCCCGCCAAGCAGGGTGCCGTTTCCGTAGCCCACCAGAGAATCGTCGCCTTCTTCGCCCTGAAGCGTGTAAACACCCCAGTAGCCGTTCGGGCTGGAGCTCAGGCTGTCATTGCCCGCCCCACCAGCGAAGCTGACGGGGGTGTTGCCTGATGCAGTCATCACGTCGTTGCCACCCAGCGCGCGCAACGCGTAAAACGTCGAGCTCTCCGGCGTGGCGGCCACCGTGTCATCCCCTTCTGTGCCGATCGTCAGGCGTTCGACAGTGGTCCGATCCAGAACAGGCCAAATCTCGACCCCGAAGAATGACTTGAACCTGATGTTGCCGGGCCCGGACGACTGCTCGCCCCAGTAATGAGCGATGTCCACCTGGTATGCCGTTCCATTGGTGGAACGCAGGGACAGCCGGAGCGTATCGCCCAGGCGTTCGCACGCCACACTTTCTGGCGAGGCATCCAGTCGGTTGATGTCGGCGTTCCACCTGACTGTGCCGGGGGCATACAACCGCTGGTCTTTGTTCGGGCCATAAATCGCATTGCTGACGTCGACCGATTGCAGATTGATACCCATTCCACTCGAGAGAGCAATGACGATGTCACCAGAGCCTTCTTGATCGATCACGTCGCGGCTTTGTGCGTCGAGCACGTAGACGTTTTCGCCTTGTTGGCCGTCGAGTGTGTCGCGTCCTGCGCCCCCGAACAGGGTGTCGTTTCCGTATCCGCCTTTGAGCAGGTCATCTCCTTCTCCACCATCGAGCACGTCGTCGTCACCCCCACCCCACAGCGTGTCTTGGCCATGGCCGCCAAGCAGGGTGTCGTTTTCGGCAAAGCCATGCAGTTCATCGTCTGACTCACCGCTTTCCAGCAGGTCTTGCCAGTAGGTGCCGTTCAGGGTGTCTGCCGAACCGGACCCGCGAATTTCATTGATGGACGAATGCTGTTGTGTCAGTGTGCTGAGGTCGTAGGTGTTCCCGCCCACGCTGATGGCGTACACACCGTTCGACAGGGATGTCCAAAATGGATAAACATTGGTGCTCCACGCCATGGCATTGAGCAGTACCACGCGCCCGTTGACCGGAGCAGCATTCTCCTCAGTCTGTTTGAGTGATATCTCGATGGTTCCCTGGTTGGGGTTGATGCCCACCAGCAGGTCGTCTGGCGTGAGCGTGCTGCCTGCAGGCCCGTTGTAGACGATCACATTGGCGCTCGGACGAGAGGTGTTGCCCTCGACCGAGTCAGTGATGCGCAAGGTGCCGTCGAGCTGGCCGACCACGAAGTTGTCTCGTCCGGAGTCACCCCGGATCGAGGTGTCGTCTGGGCTGATCTCCCAGGTGCTCAGCAAGTCGTAGGTTCCGTATTTGTATCCGACAGTGACGGTGCGGGTGGCCATGTGTTTCTCCCTTGTGCTGTGTTGGTAAAGCATCCAGCAGGAGCACACCGCCTCTCTGGGTGGTAATGATGGCTCCCGTTGAATGGGTTTCTTTCAATTCAGCTTAGCAATTTGAGGCGCCCAGTGAAATCACGGCGTGTCATGCATCGCTTCCTGACGTGGCACGAGAGCGCCGAGTTCGTCGCGATTGGGTCTGTACTCCCCCTTCGGAGTGTTCGTGTTAACGCGCGAATGCAGATCGAAAAGCATCAAAGGCTGGGTATCCACGACGCCAGGTCATCTGCCCGTCACAGCTCAGGGTGAGCATGTGGTGTTGCATGCCATTTGGTGGCCATTGAACTGGCCATAGACTCTTGCGATGGACCTCCTCCTCTGGCGTCACGCCCACGCGGGCGATCCGTTCGATGACCCCTTCGAAGACCTGGCCCGGCCGCTGAGCGCCAAGGGCGAGCGCCAGGCTGCGCGCATGGCGGGCTGGCTCGACCAGCACCTGCCCGATTCCGCGCGCATCCTGGTCAGCCCGGCGCGGCGCACGCAGCAAACGGCGCAGGCCCTGGTGCGGCCTTTCAAGATCGTCGAAGCCCTGGGCCCCGAGGGCACGGTGGAAGGCCTGCTGCAGGCGGCCAAGTTCCCGCACAGCCGGGATCCGGTGCTGGTGGTGGGGCACCAGCCCACGCTGGGCCGGGTGGTGGCGCAGCTGCTGGATGCGACCGACCCCACGCAGCCCTGGTCAGTGCGCAAGGGCGCGGTGTGGTGGCTGCGCCTGCGCGATCGCGAAGGCGTGCCGCAATTGACCTTGCACGCCGTGGTGGGGCCTGACACGGTCTGAAGCCCGGGGGCAGGGCGGTTCTCGGGTATCGTGCCGGGCATGAGCGAATTCAGTTTCTTCTGGCACGACTACGAAACCTTTGGCGCCGTGCCGCGGCGCGACCGCCCGGCGCAGTTCGCCGGGGTGCGCACCGATGCCGAGCTCAACGAGGTGGGCGAGCCCTTGATGGTGTATTGCCAGCCCGCGCCTGATTACCTGCCCAACCCGGAAAGCTGCCTGCTCACGGGCATCCTGCCGCAGCACTGCCTGCAGCGCGGCGTGCCCGAGCACCAGTTCGCCCAGCAGATCGAACAGGCCCTGGCCCAGCCGGGCACCGTGGGCGTGGGCTACAACACCATCCGCTTCGACGACGAGGTCACGCGCTTCATGTTCTGGCGCAACCTGATCGACCCGTATGCGCGCGAATGGCAGAACCAGTGTGGCCGCTGGGACCTGCTCGACGTGGTGCGCACCACCTGGGCCTTGCGCCCCGAAGGCATCGCGTGGCCCCAGCACGAAGACGGCCGCCCTTCCTTCAAGCTGGAGCACCTGACCGCTGCCAATGGCCTGGCCCATGAGGCCGCGCACGATGCGTTGTCCGATGTGCGCGCGACCATTTCGCTGGCCCGCCTGATCCGCCAGAAGCAGCCCCGCCTGTGGGATTTCTGCCTGAAGCTGCGCAAGAAGGACGCGGTGCTGGCCGAGATCGGCCAGGGCAAGCCCTTCGTGCACATCAGTGGCATGTATGGCGTCGAGCGCGGCTGCATGGCCCTGGTGTGGCCGCTGGCCCAGCACCCGACCAACAAGAACGAGATCATCGTGTGGGACCTGGCCCATGACCCGGCCGAGCTGTTCGGGCTCGATGCCGCCACGGCCCGCCAGCGCATGTTCACCCGCACCGACGAGCTGCCCGAGGGCGTGACCCGCCTGCCGGTCAAAAGCATCCACATCAACAAGTCGCCCATCGTGATCGGCAACCTGCGCACCCTCACGCCCGAGGTGTGTCAGCGCTGGTCGATCAACACCGAGCAGGCCCTTCAGCACGCCCAGTTGCTGGCCGAGCGTGGTGGCAGCCTGACCGGCCTGTGGCTGGAGGTGTACGAGCGCGACACCGCCCGTGGCCCCGCCCCCGATGTGGACGAAGACCTGTACGGTGGCTTCGTGGGCCCCGATGACCGCAAGCTGCTGGAGCGCATCCGCCGCATGCCCGGTGAAGAGCTGGCCGAGCGCCTGTCGGTGCGCGAGCCCGCCTTTGCCGACGAGCGCCTGGGCGAGTTGCTGTTCCGCTACCGCGCGCGCAACTTCCCCGCCACCCTGACCGAGGGCGAGCAGGCCCGATGGCAGCAGCATTGCCAGGGCCGCCTGATGGGCGGGGAGGGTGGTGCCCTCACGCTGCAGGCCTTCTTCGAGCAGATCGACGCCTTGAGCGAGCGCCTGAACGAAGACGACGAACGCGGCCAGGACATCCTGGGCTCGCTGTACGAATACGCCGAGCACCTGGCCGAGCAGATCGGGTCATGACCGCGCCTTTGACGCCGCTGCAGCGTTACCTGGGCGGCTACCCGCCGAACCTGCTGGCCCAGGTGCAGCCCCTGATCGATGCGGGCAAGCTGGGCGAAAACCTGCTCAAACGCTACCCCGAGCGCCACGAGGTGCAGTCGGACAAGGCCCTGTACGACCACGTACTGGCGCTCAAGCAAGCCCGCATGCGCAGCAGCGAGCCGGTCAGCAAGGTGGCCTACGACAACAAGCTGAAGGTGATCCAGCACGCGCTGGGCACGCACACTGCCGTGTCGCGCGTGCAGGGCGGCAAGCTCAAGGCCAAGCGCGAGATCCGGGTGGCCAGCCTGTTCAAGGCCATGCCGCCCGAGTTCCTGCAGATGATCGTGGTGCACGAACTGGCCCACCTCAAGGAGAAGGACCACGACAAGGCCTTCTACCAGCTGTGCTGCCACCTGGAACCCAGCTACCACCAGTACGAGTTCGACCTGCGCCTGTGGCTGGTGGCGCAGGACATCGGGCAGATCCAGGCGGCCTGAACGGGTGCGGCCTCCCCCTGAGAGGCTAGGCCATCTGGGCAGGTGATGGCGCACTCATCCCGCATTCAAGCGCCACAGGTGGAGGAGGCACACCCACAGGCTTCACGAAGGCTCCTACAGTGCGCTCGTCGTCACGAATGCACCTGAAGTGATCCGCATGAAGTTCGCCCGTCGCACCCTGCTGTTGGCCCTGTGTGCCGCCACCCTGAGCGCCTGTACCCATCGGCCGCCACTGGCCGCACCCCGGGTCACACTGCCCATTGCGCAGACGGAGCGCGGCGTGATGATCTGGCTGCCAGACAACGTGATGTTCGAATTCGGCAAATCGGAGCTTTCGCCCGCGGCAGCCGATTACCTGCGCGAAGTGGCGCAGCTTGCGCTGACGCGCACCGACAAGACACTCGCGCTGGAAGGTCACACCGACAACGTGGGTTCGGCCCCCTTCAACATGACCTTGTCGGAAAAGCGCGCACAGGCTGTGGCGGCTGCCTTGGCCCAGCAGGGCGTGCCGGCTTCGCGCATGCAGGTGGCAGGCCGCGGCCTGGAAAGCCCCATGGCCCCGAACGACACGGAGACCGGGCGCCGTCTGAACCGCCGGGTCGAGATCATCGTGCTCGATGAAACCGTGGAGCGCCTGACCGCCGGAGCACCTGCCAACGCTTTCGAAGACGCCTTCGCGCGCTTGCGCCGCGAACTGGGTGATGCCGTCGAGCAAAAGGGCCTGAAATGAGCGATGCCGCCGACCGTCGCCAATCGATTCGACGCCTGCTGACCCTGGGGGCCACGGGCTTGCTGGCGCAGCGGCAGGCGCAGGCCCAGGGCCAGACACCAGGCGCATCTGGCGGTTCTGGCGGTTCTGGCGCTTCAGTTGCCCCCCTTTCACGCAGTGGCAGTACCGCCGGCAAGAGCAGTTCCGGCAACAAAGGCAGTACCGCGCCGCCCCCCACCCGCCTGGCCGTGGTGCTGGGCGGCGGGTCGGCCCGCGGGTTTGCTCACATCGGCGTGATCAAGGCACTGGAAGCGCAGGGCATCCGCCCGGATCTGATCGTGGGCAGCAGCGCAGGCGCGCTGGTGGGGGCCTTCTGGGCCGCCGGGCACGACGGTTCGCAAATGGAGCGGCTCGCCCTGCAGGTGCGCGACAGCGACGTGATCGATCTGGTCGGCACATCGGTGCAAGGGCGCCGCGGGCTGGTCAGTGGCCAGGCCTTGCAGATGTTTGTCAATGCTGGCTTGCGCGGCCGCAGCATCGAGGGACTGCCCACACCTTTTGCCGCCGTGGCCACCCGGTTTCCTTCGGGTGAGCTGCAGGTGTTCCAGAGCGGAGAACCCGGCTTTGCCGTGCGCGCTTCGTGCAGCATCCCGGGGGTGTTCATGCCCGCCAACCTGCAGGGGCAGGATTACCTGGATGGCGGGCTGGTCAGCCCGATCCCGGTTCGCACCGCACGCCAGATGGGCGCGACCTTCGTGCTGGCGGTCGATGTCGGGGCCGATGACCCCAAGGCTCAGCAGGCCGTCGGGGGTGGCATGTACGAGCTGATCGTGCGCTCGTTCGAAATCATGGGCCAGGCCCTGCGCAGGCAGGAGGCCGAAGATGCCAACCTGGTGATCCGCCCGGATGTGGGGCGCATTGCCAGCACCGATTTCGCCGCCCGCCGTGCGCTCATCGAGGCCGGTTACAAGGCCGGCATGCTGATGGGGCCGGTGCTCAAGCAGAAGCTGCGCACCGCCTGACCAGCCCTTGGTTGGTCATTGGCCCGCCTGCCCGCCGGGCAGGACGCGCGCCCAGTGCGCCTTGAAGGCCGGCAGCACCGCATCGGCCTGCGTGATCAGCGACATGTGGGCCAGGCCGTCCAGCACGTCCACGTGGGCCTGCGGGTTCACGCGGGCCAGCTGGCGCGCCATTTCTTGCGCCGGTCTGGGGCTCAGCGCGCCATGCAGCAGGGTCATGGGGCCTTCAAAGCGGTAGTCGCTCACGGGGCGCTCCAGCAGGGCCTGGTGGCGCACCTCCATGAACATCTTCCAGCCCACGGCCCGGTTCATGTCCTTGACTTTCTCGGGCATCGAGGCCCACACGCCCGGGCCGCTCCAGTAATCCACAAAGCCTTCCAGCCAGGCATCGGTGCCACCGACTTCCAGATCATCGAACAGGCGGGTGTTGGCGAACACGCCTTGCAGGTCGGCCATCACAGGGGCAGACAGCAGTTCAGGCGCCTGCTCGGCCAGCGCCTTCATGCTGCCGAACATCACGGGTTCGTACAGCCACATCGATTTCACGGGCACCGCAGGGTCGAGCGCCAGCTGCAGGGCCAGCAGGCCGCCGTAGGAGTGCGCCACCACGTGCAGCCCGGTGGTGTCGGTGGGCAGTTGCTGCTTCACATGGGCCAGGTCCATCGGGATCTCGAAGGCCGTGCCCCGTGGCATGAGGTCGTGCGGCGCATAGCCGCGGTTCACCGGCGTGACCACGGGCAGCCCTTCGGGCACACCGGCCATCAGGCGTTTCCACATGAAGGGGCCCGTGCCGGTGGAGTGGATGAACACGACGTGGTCACTCATGGGGCGTCTCCGATGCAATTACTTGCATGAAAGTAGTAAATGGGTGCAGTATAGGCAGCACCTCAGGCGCCGCGCAAGATGCTTTCGGCGACACTGATGTGTCTGCTGCCCTCTCTGCTTGTTCCGCCCCGTCACCTGGTCT